>JANMEL010000022.1:0-2286 GCA_031376885.1 Chamaesiphon sp. OTE_70b_metabat_96
GGAGGGGGGACTGGGAAAATCTAACGCCCTCCTTCACTGACCCCTGACTCCTCACCCCTCACCCCTGAAAAAAACATACAATTTGTGAAGAGAGTCAGAACTTAATAATTATTCATGCAGCTAAGAGAGTCTTCATCACCATTCAGCTTAACATCGATTTTGTTGGTCGCACCCTTTTTCCTGTGGGGAACGGCGATGGTGACAATGAAGGGGGTGATGCCCCATACGACACCTTTATTCATGGGGGCAGTGCGACTAATGCCCGCAGGGATCTTGGTACTGACGGCGGCGGCGATTTTTGGTCGCTCTGCGCCTCAAGGGTGGAAAGCGTGGTTGTGGATTGGCTTATTTGCCCTGATTGATGGGACGTTATTTCAGGGATTTTTGGCGGCGGGATTGGTACGCACTCCGGCGGGTTTGGGTTCGGTGACGATCGATTCTCAACCTTTGGCGGTGGCGATTTTATCGAGTTGGTTATTTAAGGAGCGAATTGGTGTAATTGGCTGGGTTGGTTTGCTAGTGGGTGTGTTGGGGATTAGTTGTGTTGGTTTACCTGCGGAATGGTTGAGTCAATTTTTTAGTCATCCACTGGCGACTCAAATTAATGTTGAGGAATTACTCAGTCATGGTGGGTGGTTGATGCTCTTGGCTGCCCTCTCCATGGCGGTAGGAACGGTGTTAGTTCCGTTTATCACCAAACATGTGGATCCGCTGGTTGCGACGGGTTGGCACATGATTATCGGCGGGATTCCATTGGCTTTCGGTTCTTTGGTGTGGGAGTCTGCTCAGTGGTCGGAGTTGAGTTCGACTGATTGGTTAGCGATTGCTTATTCTACTGTGTTTGGGAGTGCGATTTCCTATGGGCTATTTTTCTATTTTGCGGCCCAAGGCAATTTGACTAGTCTGAGTTCGTTGACTTTTCTCACGCCGATCTTTGCGTTGTTATTTGGTTACCTTTTCCTTGGCGAAACCCTGGATTTACTGCAATGTTGTGGGGTTGCGTTGACGCTAGCAAGTATCGTGCTCATCAATCAGCGCGATCGGATTTGGCATAAACTAATCGGTATCGATTCATCAGATCTTACTTCACCTGTCGCCCCCGAAGTTATCCAATCCGAATCGTCACAACCCGCTCGGCACTAAGTCCAAATAGCCACTTGTCTATAGTTTCTGAGTCTAACTCAGTTTCCGGTATTTATCTGCGGATGTACATCGCCGCTGCAAGCAAGTTTCGAGCAGTAGAATATGATAGACATATTGAAATTTTGCTGGGTTGAGAATCAGCTTGAAGTTGGGATTAAATACTGGTTGACTGAGAAATGCCGACCAGGGAAAAGCGACTTTGGCGGTTTCTTTTGACATGGTAGTTGAGGAGGGGATAGACTAAAACTGCTAATTGTCCGAACCTGATGTCAGAGCGGAAGTGGGCAATCTTACCGCAAATTAGGATCCAAATCGGCGATCGAAGTCCAATTAACGAATTAAGTCTAATCTCTCATTTCGATCGACAGATTGCATCCGCCATTTATCTTGGAGTTTTTGACGAACACGCTACAATAGTCTCAGTTATTCCTTCTCAAGTTGCGATCGTGGTTGCTAATTTTCCGAATCCTGGTAAAATCATTGCCTATCCAGACAAAACGGTCGCCTGTGCCGATCGAGCTATGCGCTGTGCGCCATTTCACTTGGCTCTATTTGCCAAGCTGCGCTGGCAAAGTGTTTCTGTGCCCCAACTTGCTGGAGATTTGGGGGTAAATGCTGGCTATACTCGCCGCTGCTTGTCGGAGTTACAAGTAGAGTCTGCCACAAATTGGTTGATTCAGGTTGGCATGTTACGCCGTGAAGTAGACGGACAAGGTTTAACCGATAGTTTTCGCTTAACTCCTTTGGGCGTACAATTGCTAGAAAAATGGTCGGGTTGTGAGGGTGGCTTACCTCCAGCTAGTTTGGTCGATCGAGTGGTGAATTTTGCCCGCCGTTGGTTTCGTTTACCTTTCTAAGGTTGGGTTTCATTCTTTAACCTCACATCTTGCCCCAATGCATAAATACTATTACTGCAATAATTTAGGGCGGTTACACAATTAGCCTGTATGGGCGCGGTCTTGTGCCCGCCTCGATCAACACTAATTACTAATATTTTAGTGCAAGATGTGAGCAACCCAACATCTCTAGGGTGTTGGTGGGGGAGTTGGGTTTTGCTTGTGCTCAGAGAACCCGGATCTGGGGGTGTCTTGTTGCGCTTTTTACGTCGGGGAACCCGACGAGCGCGCACCGCTCTGACCCCCA
>JANMEL010000024.1:0-30926 GCA_031376885.1 Chamaesiphon sp. OTE_70b_metabat_96
TGACTATTTGTACTAAGCGGAGGGGTAAATGATAAATACTTGTGGGTTGCGAAGTTTGCTGGTGTGGGCAAAACCCGGATCTGGGGGTTCCGACCCCCAGACCCCCCGTCGGTGGGGGGAGTGTCCCCCCCCGTTGGCGTAGCCTCTGCCTTAGCAGAACCCCCCCTCAAAGGGTTTGGTTTGAGACGGTGGGGTGGTCTTACGGCAGATTTGTTGGTGTGTGAGACGCGGATGTTGTTGAGAGAATCGCAAAATCCGTCTCAGGAAAACTTGTGTATACACGGTAGCCTTGGCAAGGGGGGGGTTGGGGGGGTCTTCTAGGGTATACGTATAAAAAATAACTTTTCAAACAGCCTCTTAGAGGGTGTTTGAAAAGTCTGTTTTGTTACCAGTAGCTTCTAGAGGATCCTCTAGGATTCAGGAGCAACAGATTATACTTTTCAAACAGCCTCTTAACGAAACCTGTCGGGATTTAACACTTTGGGATTATTGGGTTTTATTTTCCCAGGGGTGCTGACGTTTTTGGATGTACCTGGTGCAAGTATGGTAAGACGACTCAATCCGGCTGCGGTGCCGCCATCATTGGTGGAAAGGAAAGGGCGAAGATCGATGCTACTTTTGGGTTGAGCCGAACTAGGTGCAGGATTATTACTACCGATCGATCCAATCCCTGGAATATTATTATTGCCTAATAGACCACCAAGATTATTATTACCACCGTCGGCAAATGTGCTCACCCCAGTAGTTTGTTGTCCGCTATCTGCCATCGAGAGATTGCTAAAGACTGAATCTCTAGTCGCAATTGCATTTTGACCTTTTGGTACAGTGAAGACAATCCGGCATTCACTATTTTTTTCAGTGGTGACACAGACGGTATCATAACCATTTTTGACATCGGTACGCAGTTCTTGCAAACCATCTTTGCGATAGTCTTCCAAGCGACGAGCGATTTCGGTACACCGTTTGGAAGCATCCCAATTGGCTCCCATCGCACTAGGCACCGCCCAAGGATATTTGTCTCCAGGTCGATCGAGTGGATGGTAAGTTACTGTATACTTACCATTGGCCAGTTGGCACATGAATCGAATTTCTGTAGCATCAGATGGTACTCCAGTTTTCGGTGTTGGTGGGCCAACTTGTGCGGTAGCAGTTGCGGCAGTGAGCATTGTAGCTAGGATTGCCCAACTCCAAATTTTACTTGATATTTTCATAATGGTGAATTTTTAAGGGGTAATAATGAAAGTTTGGACTTTCGATCTAGTTTTTGGTCGATCGCCAAGTTAGGTGATATCCGGCAAACCGCCGACTAATTTAGATTGTGCCCGTCTCAAGTATATTTATGCAGATTTTCGCTTGAGATTAGAGACGTAAGCAGTGATGGCGAAAGTTCCAACTTGGAAATCGACTACTAGTTGAAAACCTTAGCTATTTGTAGTTGTATGCCCTCACCCTGCCGTTGTCTGCGATATAATTAGTGCTAGTGCAGCATTAATCAGTTTTTTTGTATAGTGACGATCCAGTCAGAAACGTTAGAATTATTAGAATGGTCGCGGTTGTGTCAGCAGGTGGCAACATTTGCGGCGACTAAGTTGGGTACGATTGCTGCGAGTCATTTGGTGGTACCAACGGAGCTGAGTGTCAGTTTGAGTTTACTCGCTCAAACTAAGGAAGTTTATCAGTTAGAGACTCAGATCGTTGGTGGGTTGTCTTTTGATGGGATTGAAGATTTTGGAGACGCACTAGAGCGAGCATCACTTCAAGGGATGTTGGCGGGAAGAGAATTGCATGAAATCGCGACGACTTTGGCGGGAATGCGGAAATTGCGGCGGACGATCGAATCTCAAGAGAACGTCCCTGTTTTAGAATCGTTGGTAGGTGGCGTTCGGACTTATCCAGAACTAGAACAACATATCTATCATTGTATCGACGATCGCGGTGATGTGACCGATCGATCGAGTGATAAATTGGCCCAGGTACGAGTGCAATTAAAAGGAATTCGCGATCGGATTTATCAGCAGCTCAATAGTCTGATGCAACGTCAATCCAATGCGATCCAACAACCCTTAATCACTCAACGCGGCGACAGATTTGTCATCCCTGTCAAAGCATCCCACAAAGAAGCAATTCCTGGCGTAGTCCACGATACATCTGGCAGTGGTTCAACATTATATATCGAACCTCAACACATCATCAATCTCGGTAATCAACTGCGCCAGCTCCAACGTCAAGAGCAGCGAGAAATCGAAGTCGTATTAATCGCTCTAACGGCCAAAGTAACCGAAGTTGAAGCAGATCTAGAGCATCTGTTGGCGATCGCCACAACCATCGACTTAGCCACAGCCAGAGCTAGATACAGCCTTTGGTTAGCAGCCAATCCCCCCAGACTAATCGATCGATCTGCCCAAGAATATATCACCCTTCGTGGATTGCGACACCCCTTACTAATTTGGCAACACCAACACGAACAAGGGCCAGCCGTAGTACCGATCGATCTATCCATCCGGCCAGACATCCGCGTAGTCACGATTACAGGCCCCAATACGGGCGGTAAAACAGTCACCCTCAAAACCTTGGCGATCGTCGCTTTGATGGCCAAGGTGGGGCTATTTATCCCCGCTCGTGAGCCAGTCGAGATTCCCTGGTTTGACCTAATTTTGGCAGACATCGGCGACGAACAATCTCTCCAACAAAGTCTCTCAACTTTTTCAGGACATATTCGCCGAATTAGCCGAATTTTGGACGCAATTACACCGGAGAATATAGAGCCGGAAACCACAGATCCGGAAACCCACCCCCAGCCCCTGCTCGAAGGAGGGGAGCATGAGACTAGTGATAGCACAACAGATGCTCTCCCCGTCTCCCAGTCCCCCAGTCCCCCCGTCCCCCCGTCCCCCCCACACCCCCTCACCCCCTCACCCCTCACCCCTCACCCCTCACACTTCGGCTACGCTCAGTGCAAGTCCCTCATCATCCTTGATGAAGTCGGCGCAGGTACAGATCCTACCGAGGGTAGCGCACTAGCGATCGCATTATTGCATCATCTAGCCGATCGAGCGATGTTGACGATCGCCAGTACCCACTATGGAGAATTAAAAGCACTCAAATATCAGGATGAGCGATTTGAGAATGCGTCAGTCGAATTCGATGATGTGAGTCTGTCGCCGACTTATAGGTTGTTGTGGGGAATTCCAGGTCGATCGAATGCCCTGGCGATCGCGCAACGATTGGGGTTAAATATAGATATCATCGAGGATGCCAAGTCTCATTTAGCATCAGGAACTTCCCAGGAAGTAAACGAAGTCATCGCCGGATTGGAAGCACAACGGCGCAGTCAGGAAACCAAAGCTAATGAAGCCGCCAAAATCCTCAAACAGGCAGAGAAATTTTACTATGAAGTTTCCCAAAAAGCCGCCCAATTGCAAGAGCGAGAGCAGGAACTCAAAGCCAATCAAGAGCGGGCAGTAGCCGCCGCCATCCTCGAAGCCAAAGCAGAAATCGCCCAAGTCATCCGCCAACTGCAACAAGGGCCACAAACTGCCCAGGCTGCCCGTGAAGCCACCGACGGACTCGATCGCGTCTCAATGCAGCGTTTACCAGTTCAATCGGCTCCCAAGCCCCTTCCAGGCTTCAATCCGCAAGTAGGCGACAGAATCCGCATCCCCAAATTAGCCCAAACCGCCGAAGTTTTGAGCACCGTTGATGATAATGGCAATCTCAACGTCAAATTTGGCATCATGAAAATGAATGTCGCCCTCGTCGATATCGAATCTCTAACTGGAGAAAAAGCCACTCCACCAGCCAAAAAGACTTCTGTTGCCAAGAGTCAGGGCAGTAGTAAAGTCACGCCTACCGTACCAGTCGTCGCCATTCGCACTTCCAAAAATACCGTCGATATTCGGGGGCAAAGGGTGATGAATGCTGAAGCCGAAATCGAACGAGCGATCGGCAAAGCTTATGAATCTGGTATCATGTGGGTGATCCACGGTAAAGGTACTGGGAAACTCCGAGAGGGAGTCCATGAATTTTTGACATATCATCCCCAAGTCGCTCGATATGAATTGGCTGGTGATAAAGACGGTGGCGGTGGTGTGACGATCGCTTATCTAAAATAGTATTATGCTGAAAATGCTTAGAAACTGGATTTTTTAGAATTACTCAAGATCCCCGACTTCTTTCGAGAAGTCGGGGATCTGGATTTGTCTCCTTTCTCAATCTGAAAAGTCCAGTACTTAGCGTTTGCAATATATCTCCTTCAATCAAGAGGCTTGAATAATGAGTTTATATGGTTTGGCAATACACACTAGTAGCCCCGCATTGGGATTGGCGATTGGGAATGGAGCGGAGAATATACGCTGTCAAACATGGGATTTGGGTAGAGAAACATCCAATTATCTTCATAGTCATTTATTAGATTTTCTCACTCCTCAAACATGGCAAGATCTAGGCTGGATTGCCGTAGCAAATGGCCCTGGGGGGTTCACAGGGACACGTTTGGCGGTAGTAACAGCCAGAACCTTGGCACAACAATTAGACCTACCTATCTTGACGATTTCTAGTCTCGCGGCGGTGGTGTGGATGCAGCCAGAGCTAGGTTCGATCGCTATTTCGATGCCCGCTCAACGAGGTGAAGTATTTGGGGCAATTTATCATTTGAGTGACGGAAATCTCACCACTATTTGTCCAGATGCAGTATTTTCAGTCACTGATTGGAATGATAAATTAAATCGAACAAATCCCGATCGTCACATTGTCATCGCTCAATCTGCCAACCTATCAGCCACAGTTGAAGGTGTTCTAACTTTGGCCCAAATCGCCTATAGTCAAGGTCAACGTCCTCATTGGTCAACTGCATTACCTTTTTATGGTCAACATCCCATCATCGGCAAATCTCCTCAACAATTATCTCCAAGTTCGTCGGGCTAGCGATCGCATTTGTCAACCCTTAGCTACTGAGGATTATATCATCCAAAGTATGCCCGATGTGAGTCCACCAAAGTGGCATTTGGCACACACTACTTGGTTCTTTGAAACTTTTCTCCTCGTGCCTTATTTACCAGGGTACAAAGTCTTTCATCCCCAATTTGGATACCTATTCAACTCTTATTATGAGGCGATTGGAGCGCGTCATCCCCGTAGCGATCGAGGGTTGCTTTCTCGTCCTACCGTAGCTTCGGTTTATGAGTATCGAGAATATGTCGATACCGCAATGACACAGCTAATTGAGTCGATTTTACCACATCCAGAACTAGTATCCTCGATCGTCTTGGGACTTCATCACGAACAACAACACCAAGAATTGCTCCTGACTGATATTAAGCATATTTTGGGCACCAATCCCCTTCATCCCATTTATCGAGTTCCCAACGTAGATCGATCCAGCTCAAATTCCCGTCAATATCGAACCCATCAATGGTTAGAATATCCTAGTGGATTAGTTTCGATCGGTCACGATCGCGATAGTTTTGCCTTTGATAATGAATCTCCTCGTCATCAGGTTTATCTCCAAGAGTATCGACTAGCTGACAGGCTCGTCACCAATGGCGAATACTTAGAATTTATCCAAGCTAGTGGCTATCAACAACCTCAGCATTGGTTGGCGGAAGGTTGGATGACAGTACAAACTCAACAATGGCGATCGCCGCTATATTGGGAACAGATCGATGGACAATGGTGGGTAATGACACTGGGGGGATTGTGTCAAATCGATGAACATGAGCCAGTTTGTCACGTTAGTTTTTATGAAGCTGATGCTTATGCTAGTTGGCGCGGATATCGACTTCCCACCGAAGCCGAATGGGAAGTAGCCGCAACACAAGTCCCCCCTACAGGCAATTTTTGCAATCGAGATTTGCTCCACCCTGCACCCAGCAACAATAGTTATCAGTTTTTTGGAGATGTGTGGGAATGGACGCAAAGTGCCTATTTACCCTATCCTGGCTTTAGGGTAGCCGATGGCGCGATCGGCGAATATAATGGGAAGTTCATGTCCAATCAAATGGTTTTACGCGGTGGCTCTTGCGTCACCCCCGAAGATCATATTCGATCGACGTATCGAAATTTTTTCCCTGCATCTACCCGCTGGCAATTTACCGGAATTCGATTAGCAATTTGAGAATGGTGAATTAAATAACTAGCAACAGTTTTGGCATCTCTCCCAGGCGGCTAATCGACAGGTTACCTCACCTGAAAAAAAATCTACAAAAATTCTACCAATTGCAATCGATCGAGATAATTGTATCAATTTAACTTGATTCCAATTTTCGAGGGTGCTAAAGTCCGACAAGTAAGTTCCAAGCCCAGATTTTCCTGAGTCCTATTTTCCTATGTTCATTCGTATTCTCCAATTGAGCAAACACAGTGGCTGGCTGTCATTGTGCCTATGTCTAATGGCGATCGCCCCAGCTCAAGCTCAAGCTTATCAAATCCGCGTCGCCGTCGCCCAAAAAATTTCCGAACTCAAAATTGGTACTTCCACCCCAGCAATTGTTCGTGATGAAAGTGGTAAAAAAATCGGCGAACTTCCCCCTAGTAAAGGGATAGTTGCCAAAGCAAACGAAGATAAAATTTCCATCGGCGATAGCGAAGTATCCCAACTAACTGTCGAGCCACAAAACGGTGGATATATCTGGATTAACGATCGCTGGTATCGAGGAAGTGTCCAAGTACTAGTCGTAAATAAACAACTTTTGGCGATCGATCGTGTTAATCTAGAAGAGTATCTATACAGCGTTTTGGGTGCAGAAATGAGCGCGACTTTTCCCGCCGAAGCACTCAAAGCCCAAGCTGTCGCCGCCCGTACCTACGCCCTGTATCGGAGCCAAGCCGCACGCAAAAAATTATTTGACGTAGACAGCACCGAATCCAGTCAGGTTTACAAAGGCTTGTCTACCGAAGCAAATACCACCCAGGCAGCCGTCAAAGCCACTGCGGGGCAAATAATGACCTACAACGGCAAACCGATCCTCGCTGCCTTTCATTCCTCTTCTGGAGGGCATACAGAAAACGTTGAGGATATTTGGTCGAATGCTCTGCCATACTTGCGCGGAGTGCCAGATTACGATCTGGGTACGCCAAACTATGGTTGGAGCAAGATATTTAGCCTCAGCGAGGTGAGTGAAGCACTCAATGTGACTAATATTAAAGAGCTGACACCCGATCGAACTACTCAATATGGTAGCGTTTTGAGTCTCAAAGCCATCGGTGACAACGAACAAGTTTTAACTGGAAGTAATATTAGGAGTGCGTTAAAACTTCGCAGTCTCCGATTCACGATTACGCCTACTGCTGAAGGCTTTGTTTTCAATGGATTTGGTAATGGTCATGCACTGGGTATGAGTCAGTGGGGAGCTTATAGTATGGCTCAAAATGGTGTCAAGTATTCGACTATTTTGGCTCACTATTATCGGGGTGTGAATATGGGTAAAGTAGCGGGATAGGGAATAGGGAATAGGGGATAGGGGATAGGGGTTAGGGAATAGTGGATCGTCTGCTTATTTAACAGATAAAAGGGGTCTAAAGCCCCATCACAACAAACCAATTCTCAACTCTCAATTCTCAATTAAACCTCTGCTTTCATTTTCTTGAGTGGTCGATCGATATCAACTAATTCTAGGAAGTTGTTGAATAGTTGTTCTCGATCGGCTAAGTTTGTTAAGATACTTTCAGGATGAAATTGAATTCCCTGAATCCAAGGATAGTTTTTGTGTTGTAGTCCCATAATTAGATCGTCCTCTGTCCAAGCTGTGATTAATAAATCGCTAGGGAGAGTGGATCGATCGACAATCAAGGAATGATATCTAGTCGTTCTAAATGGATGGGGTAAACCATTAAATATCCCTTTATCTTGATGATAAATTTGGGTCGGTTTACCATGAATCGGTGTTGGGGCAAGAATAACATCGCCACCAAAAACTTCTCCAATTGCTTGATGTCCGAGACTAATTCCGAGGATTGGTACTTCTTCTTTGACACCCAATTCCTCGATTAAATCGATCGAAATACCCGAATCGATCGGTCTACCTGGGCCAGGAGAAATAACGATCGCCGCATATATTTTCTGTTTTATTCGCGATCGAACTTCAGCTACAGAAATTTTGTCATTGCGAATTGCATCTACTTCAACCCCAACGGCTGGTGACGATAGAGCATGAACGACATTATATGTAAAACTATCATAGTTATCGATTAATAGAATTTTAGACATATATTAATAATTGAGAATTGAGAATTGAGAATTGAGAATTGATAGTTGATAGTTGATAGTTGAGAATTGATAATTGATAGTTGATAATTGTTCCCTGAGCGTAGCCGTTCGCGTAGCGTCTGCCTCCGCAGAAGGGAACAATTATCAATTATAAGCCAACCCTAGATTTTGCAGTAGTTAATGTCTGTTTAGCGATCGGTTCCACACGTTCTTTTGCGTCTTTCATCACTCGATCGACTTCTTCAGGAGTAGCCGCAAGTTTAGCATATTTCTCACGAATTGGGCGGAGGGCTTCGATCGTCACCTCAGTTAGTTCATCTTTCAAAGCTTTAGATCCCTTACCTTCAAAGTGAGCCTCGATTTCCAGATTTGACATTTCGCTCCGACCTGATAAAATTTTGAAGATACTCAGTAAATTTGTCACCTCTGGTCGATTCTCTTCATCAAACATGAGCACAGAAATACTATCCGTTTTAGCGCGTTTGAATTTACGGGCGATCGCATCGGGAGTATCTAAGAGATAAATACAGCTATCTTGATTATCATCCGATTTTGACATCTTCTTGGTGCCATCTAGCAAACTTTTGACTCTAGCTGATGTATCCGGTATTTCTCCTTTGGGTACTGGCATCGTATAACCATAACGATTATTAAACTTGCGGATGATTTCGCGGGCTAATTCTAAATGCTGACGTTGATCTTCTCCAACTGGAACTAAAGTAGCTTGATATAGAGCGATATCCGCCGTCATCAGAATCGGGTAAGTTTTCAAACCATTCATGGTTGTTTGCTGCTTCAGAGCTTTATCTTTGAATTGCGTCATCTGTTCTAATCTCCCCTCTGGTGTGATACAGGCAAATAACCAAGTCAACTCAGTATGATAACCACCCAAATCGCTCTGACGAAAGATAACCGATCGATCCAAATCCATCCCGCAAGCAATCAAAGTCATCACCGTCTTGCGAATCCGATCGCGTAAATCTTCAGGATTGGGTAAAGCTGTTAGACTATGAAGATCGGCGAGAAAGAAAAAGTTTTCATCATATTTGGCGATCTGTTTGTTCCAATTTACCACCGCACCCAAATAGTTTCCCAACGTCATCTCGCCAGAAGTTTGAATCCCCGAAATTACTCGATGTCTGGTAGCTTGGCTCACACTAGCATAACCAAAATCATGAATAATCAATCGCGGGCGTTTTGTCTCCGTACTAAACCCCATTGCTACCAAGACTTTTCGCAAATCTTCGGGTTTGATTTCGATCGCACCATCACCCGAATTAGTCTTTAAATACACTCGATCTCGATCGAATATCGACTCATCCAACACCACCAATTTAATCTCATCCCCATTCAGCCGCGATAAAGGATCGATCGCATCATCCAGCTCAGAACTTATCGGCGACGCACCCAGCAAAAATTCCAACCCTGCTACATCTAAAGGAGAATCACCACCACCCAGATTTTCCGCCGCAATAATCAGCAGCGTCGGCTTACCACCATCTATCCGCAGGCTTCTAACCAAATTTCTGCTGTCAAACTCAGCGACGAGACTATGGGGATAACCTTTCTCTCGCAATAAACTAGCATCCTGCATGGGATCTATATTTCCAACCTAAAACCGCAACCCTACTATGCTAGCCTGCTTGGGTCGATTCTCCAAGGGAGAGGCTACTTCTGCTGAGGCAGAGGCTTCGCCAACGACTTCGCAATGCCAAAGGCAAGGCTAAACCTACGGTAGGCTTCGCCAACGCCAACAGTACAAGTGCGCCAACGATGGTAGCTATTGTAGTTCCGTTTAGTCTAGAATAAGTGTGTTTTGTTGACTGTAACAGCTATCTGCTTCTAAGTCATGAATATTCAAGATCCATTAGATCGTTACCGCCAACTAATCGAGGATCTGCCGAGAAAATCGCAGATCGATTCCCAGCAAGCGTTAGATATTTTGACTGCGCGGGATGACCTCCAAGTAGCCTTAGAGCGGGAAAAACCAGTCCCGATCGATGTATTGGATCGAGTCATCGAATTAGACGATCGCTTTCGAGAGAATGCGACCAAAATTACCGCAGCCATCAATGAAAATAATGCTGGAAAATTGGCTCGGTGGCGCGAGAATGTCAACCCGAGTGCAGAAGCTTGGTGGTGGAGGTTGGAGTCGATCGAATCTCCCACACAAAAATATCCGTTAGACTTGTTTTTGAAGCTAGTGAGGTTCGGTGCTTGGGTGGCGAATATGAACTTACTTTTAAATATTGCTAGTCGTTTTGGCGTTACTGGGGTCAATCCGGTTGCAGTCATCATACCTGTAATCACTGCGCTCGTCTCAGGAGATAATAAAATCCCAACTTTTGGATCGATCTTAAAACAGTTGAATATTCCCAACTATAATCGAGAAACGACCAAATTCTTCACAACAGCAGCATTTTGGCTGCTATTAGTGTTTGTTTCCAATGGGATTTCTGAGTTATCGAAACTAAATAATATTAATGGGGTACAGAAAATTGATGATGGAGATTTTAGTGGTGCTGAAAAAGATTTTAAACGATCGATCTCTCTCGATAAAGCTAATGTGTATGCTTATTATAATCTGGGAAGATTGTATGAAGAATTGCTGGAGATTGAAAATGCTAAAAAACAGTATCAAATTGCGATCGGTTACGGATATCCCAGAGCTTATAATAATTTAGGTCGCTTGTATATCAAAGAGCAAAAATACTCGGAAGCAGCATCTTTATTAGTCAGAGGTGTGAACAACGCGGAGGACAGCGAGAGCAAACTAACTAAATATAGTCTGTATAAAAATCTCGGTTGGGCGAGACTCAAACAAGAGCGATATATAGAGGCACAAGAAGCCCTCGTAAAAGCGATCGATATTTTGAGAGACCCAGAAAAAACAGAACCAATCCCCAATCCTGGTGCTGCTCATTGCTTATTAGCACAAACATTAGAACAGCTCAAACAGCCCAAAGCTGCGACGAGCGCATGGGAACAATGCCGTGTCTTACCGCCACAACGGGATAAATTAGATCCAGATGAGGATACCTGGCATTATATTGCCACCCAAAAGTTAGGTAATAAAAAAACACCAAAAGAAACTAATGCAAAACTACCAAAAGTTAAATAGATCGATCTCCATACTGCTAGTAATCCTATCTCTGGGATGCTCCACATCAGTACTCGCCGAACAACCAAAGCAATTTCATATGCTGGGTAAAGTGAATGGAGATCTCTACATCGTGCCAAAAGGTGGTAAATCTAGTAAAGGATTTATTGGTAATCGGATCGATCCTTTGAGTAAGCTAATATTAGGCGATGGTGTGTTCGCAATAGTTAGTTGTTCTGACGGTCGTGAGCAAAATGCAACACCGGGAAAATACTATATCGAGAAGATATGTAAGAATATAAAGTCACCAATATTTCGTTACGAAATAAATAGTATTGCTCCGCTTGGAGAGGATCCTATTCCCAATCCAGAGCGGTTGGAAATCGAGACGAATGTCAAAATTTTGCAACAGCAACCGATCGATAACGATGCCAAAGGAATTGCGATCGCTTATTTGTATAAGAGCCACGGTTTGGATCAAAAGGCGATCGATGAGTTGAAAAGATTGGCAGATGGGGGGAGTCAAACAACGGCTGTTTATCAGCTTTTGGGCGATATTTATCACCACCGCAAAATCAACGAAAAACGGGCGATAGACAGCTATCAAATTGGACTCGATTTAGCGACGAAGGAGGGAAATGTGAAGGCACAGAAATATATTCAAGCACAGTTGAAGGAGTTGAGGAAAATCGCTAATTGAGAGGGTATTTGAAAAGCAAAATAATCACCGACGAAAGTCACCGCTAGTGGCCCATCAGCACTTTTCGCTACGCGGACTGAGATTTCCAACCCGCGTAGCGAAAAGTGCGGTCTTGGGCTTTGCCCTGTCTTGTCTCACCTTTTTTGACGGGGAACCCGTCCAAAGGTGAGCCGCAAGTGAAGCACCTTTTCAAGACAGGCGGGTTTTGCATTACTAGCCGCGACTTTAGTCGCTGGCTAAACGACTAAGCAACTCCATAACCTGTATATGGACGTTTGTATGGTGGATGCAAACCCAAAACAATATCTTCCTTGGGAACGCCCATCTCAACTAATTCCAGTGCCAGATCTGCTTCAGTCATGTTGCGTTGAATCCAGATTTTCCCATCTTTAATATCAAGCTGAATAAAACAGTTATACACTCGTTTGAGTTCTTCCCAGCCAACATCTAATAGTTGATAGCGGTCGTGTTCGGTATCGAATATCAGTTGAGATTCAATTTCTGGACGCGAATTATCTCGATCGGCTGAAGATCGATCGATTAGTAACTCTCGGATGAATTGGCGGTATTGTGCTATTCTTTCCATGCTGTAATAATCTCCTCGATCGGATTGTATATTGCTAACTTGACTTGGTATAACTTGACGGCTTCCTGGATAAATATCTCTTGGAAAAAAGATTCAAATATATCGATCGGTATGGCTCAGTTCGGCTCCGCTCACTGAGCGCAGTCGAAGTGAACACCATTATTTAATTGTCTAGATTCCCGATCATTCTACTCGATCGGCTAATTCGCCTCAAATCTTGCCCTCAACTTCCCACAGTGTAAACACTGCGACAGCATAACCAGACCGATCGCAATATACTCTAGTTATTATGCGTCGTGAGGAAAGTTTTTTTGACATGCAAACAAATACCAATCTTAGAAAAACATTCCGACGCAGACTCATCCGTGTCAGTCATCAGAGTTTGATTTGCTCGTTCGCGTTGAGTCCGCTCTGCGGAATCGTCGGGATTGCTCTATTGTCAGAGTCAGTGCTAGCCATCCCCAGCAGTATGGAGCTACAAATCGTTCAACAACCAGTCACCACAGAATCAGATGTGACTAGTGCTGCGGCAGAAAAAGCTGTGGCTGAGGCAACGCAACTTTATAGAAAAGGTGACAAAGTATCTCTAGAGCAAGCTATTGTCAAATATAAAGAAGCTTTGAAATTATGGCAGGAAGTTGGCGATCGACGTGGTGAAGCTACCACTCTGAATAATATCGGGAGCGTCTACTCGGATTTAGGCGATAATCAGCAAGCATTGAGATATTATAAGCAAGCATTTCCTCTAAGGCAGCAAGTTGGCGATCGACGTGGGGAAGCGGCTACTTTAAATAATATTGGGGTCGTTTACGCGGATTTAGGCGATAATCAGCAGGCATTAAAATATTATAACGACGCACTTCCCTTGAGGCAGCAAGTTGGCAATCGAGGCGGGGCAGCTACTACTTTGAATAATATCGGGAGCGTCTACTCAGATTTAGGCAATAATCAAAAAGCACTGGAATATTATAAAGACGCACTCGATCTGATGCTAGCAGTTGGCGATCGACGTGGGAAAGCGGTTACTTTGAATAATATCGGGGTCGCTTACTCGGATTTGGGCGATAATCAACAAGCACTAACATACTATAACGACGCACTCGATCTGATGAGAGCAGTTGGCGATCGACGCAGGGAAGCGGTTACTTTGAATAATATCGGGGTCGCTCACGCGGATTTGGGCGATGATAAGCAAGCTCTGAAATATTATCAGGAGGCACGGAGCCTGAGCCAAGACGTTGGCGATCGACGTGGGGAAGCTGCTACTTTGATTAGTATCGGGAGCCTTTACGCGGATTTAGGCGAGCGGCAACAACGACTGACATATTATAACGACGCACTGAGTCTGAGCCGAGCCGTTGACAATCGAGGTGGGGAAGCTATTACTTTGACTAATATCGAGAGCATTTACGATCGGCAACAAGCACTGACGTATTATAATCAAGCACTTCCCTTGAGCAGACCAGTTGGCGATCGAGGTGGGGCAGCAGTTACTTTGAGTAATATAGTCAAAGATTACGATCTGCAACAACCACTGAAATATTATGAGCAAGCACTGAGACTGAGCCGAGAAGTTGGCGATCGACGTGGGCAAGCTACTGCTTTGAATAATATCGGGAGCGTTTACGCGGATTTGGGCGACGATCGGGATGGAGCACTGAGATCTTATAAGCAAGCACTGAGCCTGAGCGAAGAACTTGGCGATCGACGTGGGCAAGCGGTTACTTTGAGTAATATCGGCAGATTTTACGCGGATTTAGACGAGCAGGAACAAGCACTGAAATATTATAAGGACGCACTGAGGTACGAACTTGACGATCGACGTGGGCAAGCGGTTACTTTGAATAATATCGGCAGAGTTTACGCAGATTTAGGCGAGCAGGAACAAGCACGGACATCTTATGAGCAAGCACTGAGCCTGAGCCAAAAACTTGGCGATCGACGTGGGCAAGCTGCTGCTTTGAATAATATCGGCAGAGTTGACTCGGATTTACGCAAGTGGGAACAAGCACGAACATCTTATGCGCAAGCACTGAGCCTGAGTCAAGAACTTGGAGATCGACGTGGAGAAGCTGCTGCTTTGAATAATATCGGCAGAGTTTACGCGGCTTTAGGCGAGCAGGAACAAGCACGGACATCTTATGAGCAAGCACTGAGCCTGAGCAAAAAAGTTGGCGATCGACGTGGAGAAGCTGCTGCTTTGAATAATATCGGCAGAGTTTACGCTGATTTACGCGAGTGGGAACAAGCACTGACATCTTATAACGACGCACTGAGCTTGAGCCAAGCAGTTGGCGATCGAGCTGTGGAAGCTGATACTTTGAATAATATCGGGAGAGTGGAACGCAAGCAAGGTAATTGGGAAGTAGCACTAAAGAGAATTGATAAGGCGATTGAGATCGTTGAAAATTTACGAGTCAAAATAACCAGCCCAGAACTCCGTATATCCTATTTTGCGACAAAGCAAGATATTTACCAATTTAAAATCGATTTATTGATGGAACTGCACAAGCAAAACCCATCGACAGGATACGATATCAAAGCATTGGTAACAACCGAGCGATCTCGCGCCAGAAGTCTGATCGAACTGCTTGCCGAATCGAAAGCCGATATTCAAGCGGGAATCGAACTAGATTTATTGAAAAGTGAACGCGATCTCGATCGGAGACGTGATATTTTAGAAAGAGCAAAAGAGAAATTAGCAAGTATCAAAGATTCAGATGCAGCGAGATCGGATCTCGATCGACAAATAAATCTAATCATCAAAGAACAGGAAGAATTACGAACAAAAATTGGGATCGTTAGTCCCAATTATGCAGCCTTAAAATTTCCCGAACCGCTCACCAGCGAAGGAATTCAAAAAGTCCTTGATGACGATACCTTGCTATTGACATATTTTCTAGGAGTCGATCGCAGTTACTTGTGGCTCGTGAGTAAAACTAAAATTCAGAGTTATGAACTACCCAAACGTAGTGAGATCGAAGAGCAAGCTCAAGAATTTTACGATCGGCAGAAGATAGATCCACGCAAAGCCGCTAAAGATCGACAAAGTGGGCTGGATCTCAGTAAAATCCTCTTGCCACTCGCCGTCGCTAATGAATTGGACAAGAAGCGGCTCTTAATCGTCGCCGATGGAGCATTGCAATCTATCCCCTTTGCTACATTACCCCTCTGTAAAGATGCGACTTGTAATAACCCCAGCCCACTAATTACCAACAATGAAATTGTCAATGCCCCTTCAATTTCGACGATCGATATCATTCGTACTCCCAACCCCCGAAGAAAACACACCAAAACACTTGCCGTCATCGCCGATCCAGTTTTTGGTACATATAATGAACTCTGTCAAGCTGAACCTGAGTGTAAAAAATCCGAATTAATCGCCCAAGTTCAGAGTAAAAGTTTAGCGGAGGAGCAATTCGATCGATCTGGCATCCGATTAGGTCGGGTATTTGGTACCAGAGACTCGGCAGATAAGATTCTGAACTTGGTAGAACAGGAAAACATGAAGCTTAAACAGGTCGGTTTTGATGCTAATCTGGCATTTGTGACTAACGATCCAGAATTAGGCAAATATCGGTACATCTTATTTGCTACTCATGGCATCTTCAATCCCGAACAACCCGAATTTTCTGGCTTGGTGCTATCTAGAGTCGATAAATACGGTAAATTCGTACGTGGTTTTTTGCAACTGAATGATATTTTCAACCTCAAATTATCAGCAGATTTAGTCGTTCTTAGTGCTTGTGAAACAGGCTTGGGCAAGGAAATTAAGGGCGAAGGATCGATTGGATTGACTAGAGGTTTTATGTATGCAGGTGCTCCGCGAGTGGTGGTAAGTTTGTGGAAAGTATCAGATGATGGCACAGCAGAATTGATGAAGAAGTTTTATACAAACATCCTCCAGAAAAAGCTCACCCCTGCGGCAGCTTTACGCGCCGCACAATTGGCAATGTCTCAGGATACAAAATATTCAGATCCCTATTATTGGGCGGGATTTACATTACAAGGTGAGTGGAGATAAGGGGAAAGTCAATGTGGTAAGTACAACCAATTGGCAGAGAGATTATTTCGATCGCGTAGCGTTCCCTTTGGGAAATCGCATTATTGGAGCCGATGAAAAATTGGGAGACAAATACCGATCGTCAAAAGACTTAAATATAAGATCGATCTGTAGATGGCTTTGTTTAGCTAGAATGTTGGGGCGATTACTAAAATGTTCAAATCAAAACCCGCCCTCCCCACAAACAATGTTTCGCGTGTAATCAAATGTTGGATATTCTAGTGGAGAGGGTAGGTTTTGTTTGAGGTTGATGCTAGAATCGACAATCGTGGATCTTCAGTACTTAGTACGTACGCTATGCAACTCTCCAAACGTCTCAACCCTCTCCAAGCCAACGTATTCGCCGATATGGATCGAGCGAAGGGGAAAGCACGAGCATTGGGTAGGGAAATTCTGGATTTATCATTGGGTTCGTCAGATTTGCCGACTGCACCACATGTAATTGCAGCGATGCAACAAGCCTTAGCGGATCCGAGTACTCATGGCTATTTGTTGTTTAATGGCACGCGGTTATTTCGGGAGGCTGTGGCGAATTGGTATACGACCAAGTATGGAGTAGAGGTAGATCCAGAGACGGAGGTTTTGCCGCTGATTGGCTCTCAGGAGGGGACTGGACATTTACCGTTGGCAATTTTGGAACCTGGCGATGTGGCATTATTAACCGATCCTGGTTATCCTTCTCATGCTGGTGGGGTGTATTTGGCGGGGGGTGAGATTTATGGGATGCCCTTGTTGGCAGAGAATGGATTCTTGCCTGTATTCGCTGATATTCCGCCGCAGACCCTCGCGAAATCTCGATTGATGGTCTTGAGCTATCCGCACAATCCGACCACCGCGATCGCCCCTCTAGCCTTCTTTGAGGAGGCGGTGGCTTTTTGTCAGGAACATGATATTGTGCTGGTACATGATTTTCCCTATGGGGATATGGTATTTGTCGATCGACAAGTACCGTCAGTCTTTCAAGCCGATCGCACCAAAAGTGTCTCGATCGAGTTTTTTACGATGTCTAAATCATATAATATGGGTGGGTTTAGAGTCGGCTATGCGATCGGCAATCCACGGCTAATTCAAGCTTTGCGCCAAATTAAGGCGGTGGTAGATTTCAATCAATATCAGGGGATTTTACAAGGCGCAATTGCTGCACTGACGGGGGATAGTAGCAGTATCGAGCAGACAGTCGATACTTTCAAACAGCGACGGGATACCTTTGTGAGTGCCTTACATCGGATCGGTTGGCAAGTGCCTACGCCTGATGGGACGATGTATATTTGGGCAAAACTACCAGAGCGATGGGCGAATAATTCGGTCGAATTTTGTACTGAATTAGTCGCTCAAACTGGTGTGGCAGCTTCCCCTGGTGTGGGATTTGGTAAGTGTGGCGAAGGATATGTGAGGTTTGCATTGGTACACGAACCAGCTATTCTACAGCAAGCTGTCGATCGGATCGCCGAATTTTTACAGCAAGATTAGTTGGAGCACAAGATCGGCATCAGGTATAATTATTAGACTGCTTGGTGTATTTTCACCGACAGTGAACCCGCGTTTTGCTGCTTGCTGGAACGCACGCTGTCGGCGAAGGTTCCATCCGCTGCTTGGTGCATTTTTAAAGGCATGGGGACTCGCGTTTTGTAAATGCATCCGCTGAATCCCCACCCTGAAAATACATTATCAATTATCAACGATCGACGATCAATTATCAATTAATTTAAGCGTATGTCTCCCTGGGTGAGTTTGGTCACGATCGCAGCATTGATACTATTTTTCGCTGTGACAATTAATGTTGGTAGAGCAAGGTTCAAATATGGTGTCAAGCCGCCAGAAATGTCTGGAGAGCCAGCCTTTGAACGAGTATTGCGGGTACAACAAAATACCCTAGAACAATTGGTACTATTTCTGCCCGCACTCTGGATTTTTGCTACCTTCGTCCAACCGAATGCTGCATCAATTTTGGGAGCAATTTGGGTTTTTGGGCGAATTTTATATGCTTGGGGTTATTATCAAGCTGCCGAAAAACGCGGCCCAGGATTTGGGATTAGTTCTTTGGCAACGATCGTCTTACTATTAGGTTCTTTATGGGGAATTGTTCAACAATTGATAAAATCTACCTGATAAGCAGGGGTCAGCAAAAAGTGTACCCCTGTTAAGGTGACTACTTGTACTAAGCAGAAGCGGCAAATGACAAATACTTGTGGGTGGCGATTGTTACTAGTGAGGGCAGAACCAGGATCTGGGGGTGTCTTGTTGCGCTTTTTACGTCGGGGAACAAAGGCGTGCGCGCACCGCTCTGACCCCCAGACCCCCCATTGGGTGGGGGAGTGTCCCCCCCCCAAACCCCCCCTCAAAGGGTTTGGCTTGAGACGGTTGGATTGCTGAAACCGACCGCCTTGTTGGTTTGTGGGATGAGGAGATGGTCACCTTAACAGGGGGTACCCCCAAACCCTGAACCCTGACCCCCGAACCCCAAACTCTGACCCCCGAACCCCAAACTCTGACCCCTGACCCCTGACCCCTGACCCCTGTACACTAACTAAGCAAAGGAGACTGATTTTTATGGGACGAATTTTCATCTGTGCGATTTATGGTGGCTATGAAGGTACATCGACAGATCCAGAAGCGGCGAATGCCCCCAGCGAAGCCAAAGAAATGGTGTTCTTGCGAGATCTGATCGTACCAGAATTGCGGAATAGAGGATTTGAAGTAGTCGCAGTACCAGATTCTGAGAATATCAGATCTAGCATCGACTGGATCGACAGACGAGCAAAACCAGGAGATATCGCTTTAGGTATCCATGCTGATGCTTATGCTCAGTCTCACACTAGGGGAATAAGTACTTTTTATATCGCTAAAAATGGCGAGCGCAAAAATCACGCCCAAATGCTCCTACTTGCTTTCTGTAGCCGCGTCGCCAATTTGCCCAGTCATGGAGCCAAACCGGATACAACCACAGGTACGGGAAGTTTGACATTTTGTCGCAGGTTGTCGATCCCCTCAGTATTGATGGAAGTTGGCTTTAAAATAGATACTGAAGATCGAGCGCAGATTCAAGCTTATCGGCGGGAAATTGCCCTGGGGATTGCCGATGGTTTGGTGACTTGGAGTCGCGATGTTCAAATGCAGGCTGTAAGCGGAGAAGGGCCGATTTCAGTCCAACTAAAAGTCAATCGTGAACCATATCCAGAGCGAGGAATAGGTATTAATGGCAATATCTATATTCCGATCGATCTAGCCGATAGATTGGGCGCAAATTTTGCCCTCAATCCCAGTATTAGACGGATTCGCTATCGAGGAATAGTATATGTCAAAGCGATCGAATTACGCGATCTAAATATCTCGATCTCGGTCGATATGGAACGCATTCATAATATCAACTCCCAACACGTATTTAGTGCGGCTGAATTCGATCGAATTATGGGATTGGGGCACACCACCGCCAAACATCTCAATGAATTTCTCACCGCCAATAATCCTCAAGCTCAGAGCAAATTTCCCGATCTTGCCGAAATCTATATCGAAGAAGCGATCGCCGAAGGTGTCAATCACGATCTAGCCTTCGCTCAAATGTGTCTAGAAACTCGCTTCCTGACCTTTGGCGGTACTATCTCACCAAATTTTAATAATTTTGCTGGTTTAGGCGATCGACAGGCAGAATGGGCGAATTTCGGTAGTTCGCGTCAAGGTGTTCGCGCCCAGATCCAACAACTAAAAGCTTATGGCAGCACCGATCTCCTCCTCCAAGAATGCGTCGCGCCCCGCTTTGAACTAGTCAAACGCGGCATCGCCCCAACCATCCGTCAATTGAACGGTAGATGGTCGGCAGATGTCCAGTATGCGATCAAAATCTCCGCAGTATTGCGTCGATTGTATGAAACTGCTGGACTTTTTTAGCAGGGGTGAGGGGTAGGTTGGGTTAAGCTTGAGCGCAACCCAACCCACGATTTTTCGACTATCCCCTATTCCCTATCCCCTATCCCCTATCCCCTATTCCCTATCCCCTATCCCCTATTCCCTATCCCCTATTCCCTATCCCCTATCCCCTATCCCCTATCCCCTATCCCCTAGCAAAGATGATTTGCAACAAATTTGCTACCATCCCGTCATAGTAAATAGCTAAACTGGAAGTAATAGTAATAGCCTTACCCAAGCGATTGTATGCGAGAACCACAGGACAACTTACCCACGAATCCTCAAGACCCCAGTACCGTCAAAACAGTCAAAAAAGGTGCCAAACATCTCACTCTAATACTACTGAGTGGAATTGCTAGTTGTTCTGTCGGTTATTGGGTAGCCAAACAATCTGTTTCGACGGCAATGGTAGAATCTCCTGCCATCGCGACACCGACGATCGGCAGTAGTGCCCCGATGTTGGCTGGGGCAAATGGCAATTTTATCACCCAAGTGGTCGATAAAGTTGGGCCTGCCGTAGTCCGAATCAATGCTTCAACGACGATCGCCGCTGCTACCCAACGTTCGGGTGCAGAATTTGAGGATCCTTTCTTTCAACGTTTTTTTGGTGACAGAATGCCCCAGCAAGCTCCCCGTAAAGCGCAGGAAGTGAGACAGGGAACTGGTTCTGGATTTATTATCAACAATAGTGGTCAAATTTTGACCAATGCCCACGTGGTGGCGGGGGCGACGAAAGTTACCGTGACGCTCAGAGATGGGCGGACAATTCAGGGTAAAGTAAAAGGACTCGATCGAGTCACTGATGTAGCAGTGATCGAAGTTGGCGAAAAAAATCTCCCTAGCGTTCAAATTGGTAATTCTGATTTGCTCAAACCAGGCGAATGGGCGATCGCCATCGGCAATCCATTAGGCTTGGATAATAGCGTTACTGCGGGTATTATTAGTGGTACCGGACGAACTAGTGCCGAAATCGGCGCAGCAGACAAACGAGTCAACTACATCCAAACTGACGCAGCCATCAATCCTGGCAACTCTGGTGGACCATTACTCAATGCTAGCGGACAAGTGATCGGCATGAATACCGCCATTCTCCGCAATGCTCAAGGGTTGGGATTTGCCATCCCGATTAATACCGCTCAACGGATTGCCCAACAACTGATTGCGACAGGGAAAGTAGATCATCCCTTCCTTGGAGTTCAGATGATTAATCTGACCCCCCAACTCAAGGAAGAAATTAATAACGATCCGAATGCGAATATGACTGTCGATAAGGATTCAGGGCCACTAATCGCTCGTGTGATCCGAAATTCACCTGCGGCTAAAGCCGGAATCCGCGCCGGAGACGTGATCCTCAGTGTCAATGGCAAAGGGGTACAAAATGCTAATCAAGTGCAGCAAGCCTTAGAAACTGGTCGAGTTGGTAGTAGTGTCAAAGTCCAAGTTCGACGCAAAAATCAAGACGTTACTGTAGATGTTACTCCGATCGCCGCACCAGCGATCGATGAACAAGAATGAGGGTAGTAGGGTAGGAGGGTGGTAGGGTGTTAGGGTATTAGATTTCCCCTGACCCCTGACCCCTCATCCCTGACCCCTCATCATGTCAATCTACTTCTATACGCACCAAGAAGAACCCTATGGTTGCTTTTCCAATTTTTCCAGACATGGATTTGTGATGGATAAATTGTGGTGGAATACTAGCGAACACTATTTTCAAGCACAGAAATTTGTCGGTACACCATATTTAGAACAAATTCGATCGGTCAGTACTCCCAATGATGCTGCTAAACTAGGCCGAAACCGCCGTTTTCCACTCCGCACTGACTGGGAACAGGTGAAGGATGAAATCATGCTCCGTGCCGTATTGCACAAATTTCAAACCCACGCCGATATTCGGGCTATCCTCATCGGCACTATTGATGAAGAGATCGTCGAAAACGCACCCAACGACTATTATTGGGGTAGTGGCAAAGACGGTACTGGCAAAAACCAACTCGGTGTCACCCTCGTAAAAGTCAGGAAGATATTAAGCGAGTTAGCCAGCGAATAAAGTCCCCTATCCCCTATCCCCTATCCCCTAATGATTCCATCTTGGCTGATAATTGGCATCGTCGCGACATTGGTTGCAGTTGGACTAGCAAAACTCAATCCCCCAGATGGATACCGATGGTTCAATCGTCAACGTCGCCCGCCCTGGTTGACTTTTGAGCGACTGATTCCGGCAATTTGGACGGGGATCTTTATTTGTGGTGCGTGGTCGGCATATGTGATTTGGGAGGCGGCTCCAGGCACCGGACAAACTTGGGGCTTGATGGGTTTGTATCTGCTCTTGGAAGTGGCAATTATGGCTTATACGCCCGTGATGTTTCGATTCATGAGTTTGAGGGCGGGAACGATTATTGGCGGTGCAGGTTGGATTCTAGGGGTAGTTCTGGCAATGCTGATTTTGCCGATTTCTCAGACTGCATTATTACTATTAGTACCCTATTTACTCTGGAGTCCGATCGGTACTTATGTCACTTGGGTGATGGAAGGATTGAACAGGGGTCAGGGGTGAGGGTTTAGGGTTCAGGGGTGCTACCACCCTACAACCTTACCACCCTCCCACTCCCACCCTGACCCCTGACCCCTGACCCCTGTTCCCTCTACAATAGCGATCGAACTAATTTTAGAGACAGATTGAGTATTATGGCCGAAAGTCTAGCACAATTATTAGAGCCGATCGCGAGTCAATTTCGATCGATGAATCTGCCCGAACCCTTGACTCATTGGGGGCATCCCTTTTTTATGAGTATCGTGATGTTTGTAATGGGTGGTTATGGGATCTATGCTGGTTGGAAAGGAAGGCTATCGATCGCGACAGATGTAGATGCAGCCATTAAGAGTAAGACAGAGCATAAGAAGATTATGCCCGTGATGTTTTTGATGATGGTCATTGGTGCTAGTGGCGGGTTACTGTCGTTGGTGATGCAAAATCATGCAGTCATGGGTAGTTCGCACTTCTTGACGGCGATCGCCATGTTAAGCTTATTGACTATTAATGGTCTCATTTCTGGGACTGGTTTTGGCGGTAATAATCCGGCACTCCGCAAGGCTCACGCCTATCTCGGTAGCTCCATTGTAATTGTCATGGTAGTTCACGCCCTAATGGGTTTGAAACTGGGTTTATCGATCTAGAATCAGATCTTTACCCTTGCCAAGTTCCCGTATACACTTGTTGGTTGAAATTCTAGTGTTAAGAGAACCCGGATCTGGGGGTTCCGACCCCCAGACCCCCCGTTGGGAGGGGGGAGTGTCCCCCCCCCAAACCCCCCCTCAAAGGGTTTGGTTTGAGGCGGTGGGATGGTCTTGCGGCAGATTTGTTGGTGTGTGGGATGCGGATGTTTTTGAAAAAATCGGCAAACCGTCTCAAGAAAACTTGTGTACACCTTAGCTTTCCGAGGGGGGCTTTGCTTAGGCTGTTGCCAAGGCTACCGTGTACATACAGTTATTTGAATTACTGCTGAGGTTGTTTACCCCAGCCTAGCTCTTGCCCCCTCCCCTTGCCAAGGGGAGGGCTGGGGTGGGGTCAAAGAACTACGCAGCTCAGGGTAGAGATTGGGGCTGAGGGCAAGGTTGACTTGAAAGACATCCTCACCAGACACACCAGACACATCGACAGGCTTCTGGAAGAAGCCTGTCGATGTCGCGTAATTACCAGAAAAATTCGATGTCGATCGCAGTTCAGTTTCTAGTCTGGTGCAGTATAATCTGTGAAAATCCCTTACTATAGCAACCGCCAGGGCGGTTAGAACAGATGTAGACGCTTCCGCTCTGGCGGAGGCTACGCCAACAAACCATTAGTAGGTCAGCTTTCCCAAACTGACCCCTGTCTTGAAAAGGTGCTCTACTTGGGGAAACCCCAAGACCGCACTTTTCGCTGTCCCCTAACCTCTGACCCCTGCTATATGTTTGACTTCGATCGATCGCAGCATCGCCTGAAGTCCGAACTTGTGATAAATTTCTCGATCGAGTTCGATCGTTTATGAGTTCGATCTGGGAACAATATTGATATGCAAGTAAACCAGATCTTGAAGTGCCGCTCGATCCTGACCCCTAATCACAACACATTTGAGTGTTAACTTAGTCGTTAATAGATTCCTCTGCTTATTTGTAAATATCGGTCATGCTATCTATAACTGTCCGAAGATTTATCTAAGTAACGATTTCATGATGTAAATATTAAGAAGATATAGATAGCAGAGTAATAACAATGGTTCAAGATAGCATTAGATCGACCGAACTTAGCTTTAAAGACCTAATTCTTTGTCTCAAAGATATTAGAGAAAAATCTTTTACTGGCAATCTAACTGTCAAAGTTGATGGAGCACCTAGCTGGGTACTTTCATTCAGAGCCGGACGATTGGGTTGGGTTGGTGGTGGCATCGAGCCAGTCAATCGGTGGCAACGCAATTTGGCTTTGGCGGAACTTAATTTATCTGTGGAGAGGTTGGCAGAAGTCAATAATCCACGCCAAACAAAATTAGATGCTCATACTTTAGCTCAATTATTTACTGATGAAGCGATCGATCGCAATCAATGTGGTGAATTAATTGGTCGGATGATTGCTGAAAGTTTGTTTGATATCATTCAATTTAGTCAACATAGTGGCAATCGGCTGGCTTATAGTTTGGTAGCTACTGGAGCCGAACGCAATCAAATCAATTTGTTGATGCCTGTTTTGGAAATCGAACCGATTCTAACTAAGGCGATTCAAACTTGGCAAGAATGGAGTAATGCTGGTTTGGCTGTCTACGCGCCTAGTTTATTTCCAGTTATTTCCAAGTCTGAAGAGACAAATGCTATCGTTGCGACGCACAATCTTCAACAAACAGCATTAGCGATCGATGGCAATCGCACTCTCCGTAGTTTGGCGGTGAATAATCGTCAATCTGTATTGAAATTTACGAGTTCTCTATTACCATTATTGAGACCAGGATTTGTCACTTTATCTTCACAACCCAGATCTAGAATTGAAGCTCATACGGTAGTAGATCGACGAACGGAACGAGATAGTAGCGGAGTTTTGAGTAATTCACTTGTTTCTGATAAAAATAGTGGTTCTTATGGTATTTTTAGCGGGGCGATGATCCCGACTCCAGGCGGCCCTAATTCTAATGCAATTCCACTAATTGCTTGTATTGATGATAGTGTATTAATTTATCAAGCTTTAGAAAAAATTCTCACCGAACAAGGTTACCGTTCCTATGGGGTAACGGATCCACTGAAAATTATGCCCAGTTTGATCAGGAATAAACCAGATTTTATTTTCCTAGATTTATTGATGCCAATTACGAATGGATATGAGGTGTGCGAACAAATTCGCAAGACACCAAGCCTGAAAGAAATTCCAGTAATTATCTTGACTGGTAAGGATGGTTTGGTCGATCGGATGCGGGCCAAAATGGTCGGTGCGACTGGTTTTCTTGGGAAACCAGTTAATGCTGAGGCTGTGCTGAAAATGTTGGAAAAATATCTCGTAGGAGTTAAATAATCATGAGTCAAATTTTAATTGTCGAAGATAGTAAGTTGGAAGCGGAGAAATTGAAAAAATGGCTAGAAAATCAAGGCTTTTCGACTCAAGTAGTCACTAGTGGTGAAGAAGCTGAAATTAGACTCAGAAGTTCTAAGCCAAGTTTAATCGTGCTTGATGTGATTTTACCTGGAGAAAGCGGTTTTGAATTGTGTCGCAAGTTGAAGAGAGAAGTAGCAACTCAATCGATTCCGATCGTGATTTATTCAACCAAAGATAAGGAGATCGATCGCGCTTGGGGAGATATGAGTGGGGCAGATGCTTATTTGAGTAAGTCTGTGGATGAAGAAACTTTATTGAAAACAGTCAATCAGTTAATTGGTTAAGGAGGCATACTTGCAGTGAGTCAGACAATCGTTGGTGAATCTTCGCGGAATGAAAATCGATTATCTGTTAGAGATCGAGACGATCGATTAGGCTCTAGAAATAGTAGTGTAATTGTCGAAGGGCAGCGTTTTTTAGGCTTTAGTCTTGGCGATGGCATCAATGCTCTAATCCCTTTAATAGATTTACAAGCAACAATTAAGATTTCATTGGCGGAAATTTTGCCAGTTCCCCAAATGAAAGCATCATTACTCGGAATTATTAATTATCGGGGTAAGGCTACTTGGGTATTAGATTTGGCTCATCTCATGGGATTTCCAGATTTTCATCTTCACACAGCCAAATCTGCGACTGGAATGGGGATGTTATTTGAGGTCGAAAATGAGACGGTAGCGTTGTCGATCGATCGGGTTAATACGATCGAAACTTACGACTCTAGTCAATTATTACCGATTAATGATGGCATGTTTAGCGATCGAATGCGATCGTTTTTATCTGGTTATTTTATGGATATTCATCAGCAGCCTTGGGTGGTGGTGGATCTCCAACAAGTAACTCGATCGATTATTTGAATTAGATTTACTAACTAACAAACAGTCATGTTCAAAAATTTATTTAATCCAGCAACAGACGACGAATCACCAGAGGCAATCGCGCCAGCCACTCTAGCAACTCCGCCAGAACAAGTTTTTAATACAACATCTCCATACAATCGCACTGGGAATGGTAATATTAAGCAACAGTTGTTATCGGTAATTCAAGACGCTCAATTTAAACTCGAAGCGTCGAATCCGCCCAATCCAGAACCCTTGCGCCAAAGTCTGCGGAAAGTTCGAGAATTAGCTGGCTTTTTGTCAGTACCTCAAGCTACTATCGATGGAGAAATAGTCGATCGAATTTCGAGCAAGATTCGCAGTGCGCCAAGTTGTGAGGCGGCTCTCAATCTCGCGGTGACGGAAATTCAGACAGCTTTGAATGCCGATCGAGTGTCGGTATATCAGTTGACTGATGCTAAGATGGGTAAGGTCGTCGCCGAAGCGGTAAAACCTGGATTTACACCAGCATTAGGTGAAGAGATTCCCCAAATTGGGTTTGGGTTGGAAAATTTGATGGATAATCGGACTCAGCGATCGATTACCCTGCTCGATACTCAGACTACCCCATATCAGAAACAAATCCTCGATCGCTATCAAGTCCAGTCTACGCTGGCGATGCCGATCGTCATTACTAGTTATTCTACTACCACCGATAGCTATACACTCGATCGAGTCTGGGGTTTACTCGTCGTCCAACAATGTAGCCAAGCTCGTCAATGGACAGAGAGCGAAAATAGCTTCCTATCTCACCTATCCCTAGAATTTACCCTCAAACTCCAACCAACTCAATCCCTCCTCCAATTGTCCCATCAACGGGATCTAATTGCGAGTATCGATCTTGAAGCGCAGACATTGATGCAGGGCTGGCTAGATACGATCCGCCACTCTTTCCAAGCCGATCGTACCATGGTTGTGGCTTACGATCGAGACTGGAGCAGTCGCGTCGTCGCCGAATCCGTCGGTGCAAACTGGAACAAAGCCGGAACATCACTCGATCGAGACTACTCAATCACCGGAGACAATTATAAACCCTATTACGTCGCCAACGATCTCGCCGCCAAAGGCTTGAACCGCTGCCTGCTCGAATCCTTCGCACCGCTCCAAGTCAAAGCATATATCATCGTACCGATCGTCCAAAATAGCCAATTGATCGGCATGTTGGGAGTATATCAAAATTCTGGCCCCCGCAACTGGCAAGAGTCCGAACTCAAAGCCATGATTGACGCGGCAAAAAACTTTAGCTTCCCGCTCCAGCAAACCGCTAGTCGCCGTCAAGCTGAATTCCAAACCAAGCAGATGGAAAACCAACTCCAACGGGAGCGGGGATTGGCAAAACTCCAAGAGCGACTCAGAAACGCCAAAGACGACCAAACAGTCTTCCAAATCGCCACTCAGGATGGGCGTAAACTGCTGGAGAGCGACAGGTTATCAGTTTACCGCTTTAACGAAGATTGGAGCGGACGGTTCATTGCTGAGTCTGCTACCCCTGGTTGGACGAATCTCGTCGAAACCATTCATGTCGTACAAGATACCTTCCTCCAGCGTACTGAAGGCGGACGGTATAAAGACGGCGAATGTTTTGCGGTGGATGATATCTATACTGTCGGACATCAAGCTTGTCATATCGAGCTACTCGAACAGTTTGAAGCCAGAGCTTATATGCTCGCGCCGATCTTTGGAGCCGATCGCAAATTGTGGGGACTAATTGCAGCATACCAGAATTCTGGGGCGCGGAAATGGCGGGAAGAAGAAATCGAAACCCTCCGTCAACTTGGGCTACAAGTTGGGATTGCCATGGAGCAAATCGACTATATCCAACAACTGCAAAAGAAAGCCCAACAAGAACAAACCATCAATCAGATTGCCGATCGAATGCGTCAGTCTTTGACAGTTGATGATGTGTTTAAAACCGTCGTTCAAGATATCCGTAAAGCTGCTAGTACCGATCGAGCGATAGTATATCAGTTTAACGCCGATTGGAGCGGACAAGTCGTCGCCGAATCCGTCGGAGGTGGCTGGGTATCTCTCCTCACCGAACAGGTTGAAGATAAAGTCCTCCAAGGAAATCGCACTCAAAGCGATAGTTGTGTAGTCAAAAGGTGGTCTACAAAAGATAATACCACCCCCGATACCTATCTCCAAAATAACCAAGGCGGTAAGTATAAAAAAGGTGAAAAATCTACCGTCATCAATGATATCTACGCCAACAACTTCCCCGACTGCTACGTTCGTTCCCTAGAAAAATATCAAGCCAAGGCTTATATTATCGCGCCAATTATGGTGGACGACAGACTATGGGGACTATTGGGAGTTTATCAAAATGATGCACCTCGCGTCTGGGATCCATCCGAGCGCACCATCCTCGAACAAATCGCCATCCAACTGGGAGTATCCATCCAACTCGCCGAATACTTGGATAAAGTTCGCACCCAAGATCGGGAACTATCCCAAATCGTCGAACGAGAACGCGCCACAAGACTCGAACTAGAACAAGAAGCTCTCCGAGTCCTCAAAGCGATTTCCCCATCCTTCCGAGGCGACCTAACCGTCCGTGCGCCGCTATCTGAAACTGAGATTGGGACGATCGCCGATGGTTATAATACCACGATCCAAAGCTTGCGAGAATTGGTGCGTCAAGTGCAAATCGCTTCGACGAATATGAGCAGCACCTCCAGCCTAAACAATAGCCTGGTAGGAAATCTCTCACTCCAAGCCAAGCAAGAAATCGAGCAACTCGATCGCGCTCAAACTCAAGTACAGTTGATGGTGACATCCTCTCAGGAAGTAGCCGACTTAGCCCAAAAAGTCGAACTAGTAGTTCAATCAGCCAACCGCACAGTTCAAACTGGCGACGCACTGATGGAAAATACAGTTGAGGAAATCCTCGAAATCCGCGCTACTGTATCCACCACCGCCAAGAAAATCAAACGCCTCGGTGAAACCTTCCAAAAGATTTCCAAAGTCGTCAACTTGATTGAAAACTTCGCCACCCAAACCAACCTACTCGCGCTGAATGCTTCCATTGAGGCCACTCGTGCGGGACAATATGGTAAAGGATTTGCGGTAGTAGCCGACGAAGTGCGCTCTCTAGCATACCAGTCTGCCAATGCAACTACCGAAATCGAACGTCTAGTAGACGAGATTCGGGTAGATACCAACGAAGTCACCGAAGCAATGGAAATCGGCATCGCTCAAGTAGTGCAAGGTACAAACTTGGTAAACGAAACTCGCCAAAGTTTGAGCGAAATTGTCACTGCTACCAGTGAAATCAGCTCCCTAGTACAAGCGATCGGTCAATCTGCTACCAATCAAAATAAGCAGTCATCCAAGCTCACCGCCGCGATGACAGACGTAGCCGCCATCGCCAATCTCGCCTCTGACAGTGCGGAACAAATTTCCGCATCCTTCCAAGAGTTGCTAGCTACCTCTCAGGTGTTAGAAACTAGTGTGAGTCGATTTAAAGTTGATTAGGGATTAGGGGATAGGGGATAGGGATTAGGGGATAGGGATTAGGGATTAGGGATTAAAGTTCAGCATTCCTAGACAAAATTCAGCACCTTCTTCCATCCTGCACACAATTAACCTGTAGGGGTGCCCCTTGTGGTTACTGTTGGCGTAGCCTTGCCTTTGGCATTGCGTAGCCGAAGTATGGGTGCCCAAGGGTTGAAGAATTCATACTTCTGACAAGTATGAGCCTCCCTATATTTCTAGTGAGGAGGGCTTTGTTTGAATGAATTTGTAGTGAATGCGTTATCGATACATCCCTAGTGAGGAGGGCTTTGTTTGAATGAATCTCTAGTAAAATCGCCATCCCTAGCATAAAGCGGCTTTTTTATTTCTTGGGTTCCCCCCGAATAAAAAAACGACAAGACACCCGCCCCT
>JANMEL010000040.1:0-18558 GCA_031376885.1 Chamaesiphon sp. OTE_70b_metabat_96
ATTATAAACTAATTACTATCTCCAGCCATTATCAAATCCGCCGAAGATTCAACAATATCGTTAATAGGCAACAATAGTAACTCTGATTGATTCAGCGTTGGTAAGCGATGTCTGTCAAGCTGCATGGCTTCCAGACAACTATTGATCCCTTCAACAGCCTCATTAAAGATCCCAATGCTTTGCTCTACTTCGGCTAATTGGCGTTGATTTTGGCGGATTTTTTCTTCAGCTTCTTTCTCCAATGCTTTCGCTAAATAGGCGCGGGCGCGATCGTATTGACCGAGGATTTGTTCGGCTTGAAGATTGGCAATGGGGAGTAATTGATTGTTGAGTGATTGATTGATGACTTGGCGGAACGATCGCATCACAGTTTCGCGCACCTTTTCTTCAAAGTCGTTCTTTAGTAATTGGCGAATTGCTGGCTCGGCTTCGATCATATTGTAATGATCGTAACCCCGACAAGCTTGTTGGAGAGTTTGACGGAGTTGGAATAAAGATGATGTTCCTTCGGTGAAGAATTCGGGGCGTTCCCGTACATATCGATCGCATTCAACCCGCGCTGCATTTACTAGAGCAGCCGAAACTACTGTTTCTAACTGTTTGAGATTTTCTTCGATCCCGCTATCATTACCTAATAGTCGATAGAGGTTGCGATAATATTCTTGTTTCTGGATTTCGGTGTTTAATTGGTTGAAGAAATTGGCGACTAATTCTTCGACGGCGGCGACTAATACATCTTCTAAACCGTTGGCTAAATAGTAGAATGCTTCTGCCAAAATACCAATTAATGGTACGACTGAATTTCGACGATGGCTGGCTTGTGCTTGTTGATGTACTTGACTGACTGAGAAGGTTGTCAGCAATTCATCCAAACGGCTGACCATTTTGGCTTTGAGTTTGGTGAAGTCTGCTTCAAATCCAACGTTAGTATTGCTGGCAGCTACTTCATTAACGATCGAATTAATATGCTGCACAAATTCGTCGCCGACATCTTTTAGATCTTTGCTGAGGAGTTGAAGTTCTTGCTCTTTGATGGCGGTTGCATCTTGAGGTTGGGCGATGAGATGGCTACGAGCTTCTAGATAAGTACGGCGGAGGTTGATACAGAGCGGTTGTAAATCGTCGGCGAGATTGACGAGCAGTAATGGACGTTTTTCTTCCATTAGATAGCGGGTGATGGCGGTACGAAATTCTTCGATTCCGCTATCTTTTACTAGTTGCTCGACTAATCCGCTCCCCTCATTGTCGAGAATCCGCAGATAGTTTTCAGTTGGAGATTCATAGCTCCGCACATCTACCCGAAATTTATCAATGGGCAATTTTCCAGAGCTAGAGCAATAACGATTAAACTCATTGATAAATTGGGGTGTCTCATCACTATCGGGGGTAACAGTTGCAGCAAAAAAAGAATTCAAGCCAAATCTGTCACTCGCATTTGTCTGGCGCAATTGACTACCCCAAAAACCTAGCAAACCACTAGTTTTATATACCCGCTGAGAATCGCGAAATTGTTCGCCGATTAATTTGTCTAGCCGTTGGCGCAATTGGGTATTGTACCAGGTTTCATCGATGCGATTGAAAATATAGAATACCCTGTCGCGCACGCCAGGATTGTGGCGGATGCGCTCTAGCATTTCGGTTTCTTCACTCGTCATATCCCCAGATGAGGCGGGTTTTAGTACGCAAACTACCGCTGATGTGTCGGGATTCTCGATTTTGGTGTAGGTTAATTCCGCATCCCGTTTGACTGGTGCGTCGATACCTGGGGTGTCTACCAAGATATTCCCATCTTGGAGCAGGGGATGATGACAGTAATATTCGACTCGTCGCAATACCGAGCTGTTGCTTCCCCGCCGCGCATAAGTGGCTGCTTCCTGGAGGTTTTTAAAATCAAATTGCTCCATCGAAAGGGTGCGATTTGTGATTTTGTCGATGTATTTTTGGTTATCACTAAAGCCTTGGAGTAAGAGCTTAAATGCTGATGCTTGCTTGGCTCTGTCGGATTTACTCTCACCACCTTCTTGGTGAATAATTGCCATACATCGATCGCGCAATTCAGCTATTATTGATGGAGACTCCAAAATCGCCGCAGCTTTTTTGGCATCGATCGAATCTATCCCCAATTTCTCGCCGAGTGCTTGCACCTGACTTTGCACTTCTGCTTCAGACAAGAAGGTTAAAACTACCCGCTCTTGCTCTGGCTCTGCATAGGCGATTTGGCATTCTGTGCCCGTAGCGTGCCCTTCTGCACTGTACAATAGTTCTCGCTCTAGGATGGCATTAATCAGCATGGATTTACCCGCGCTAAATGCCCCTGCAAAGACGATTTCAAAGGTGGGCGCAATTGCTTTCTTGAGCGACGAGCGTACCGCACTAGTATCTACTTGAGCGCGGAGGGTGGGTTCTTGTTGAAGTAAGCTGAGAATACTATCTACCTGTGCTTGGAGATTTTGGCACTGGGGTAGCGCGTTGGGGCTATGATGAGGAATCATGCTGAAGGGTTGGGGGTAATTTTGCGTCGATCGAGATGTCCGATTACATCTCTACTAGATTAGACTACCCAAATCTTCACTACAATTGACGATAGAATTTCAGATCTTGCATGAGTACTAGAATATTAGCGTAGATGGGGCGGGCGCGAGACTACGCCCCTACAGCTTCAATTATGCCCATTCATCTGTCGATTGGCTTTCTGCTGCGCGGATTTGTTGCTCTATTGCGGCTAAATCGATCGATGTACTGAGTCTGTCGAACTCTAATTTACCATCTCGAAGATATAGGAGCCGATCGCTAAATTGTACCGCCAATTCTAACTGATGGTTGACAGAGATGGTACCGATTTGTTGAGATTGAGTAATAGTTGCGATCGTCGTCAAGATTCGCTCGGCGGTGATAATATCTAAATTGGCGATCGGTTCATCAAGCAGTAATACTTGAGGTTGAGTAATTATACCCCTCGCGATCGCCACAATTTGCTTTTGTCCGGCGGAGAGTTGAATTTCGGTGCGATCGAACCAATCTGTGGGAATCTGGAATTGTTCGGTAATAGTAACTATCCGCTGTTTGATTTCTTCCGCACCCAAAGATTGCAACAGTAAGGGATAAGCCAAAGTTTCCCTCACTGTCATTCCCAATAATTTCGGCTCCTGGCTCACCAGCATTACTCGCTGTCTAAGGGTGGTAGGCGCAATGGTTTGATAATTTTCGCCATTTAGTACGATCTGTCCGCTGCTCGGCTCATTGAGACGATTTATGAGCCGGAGGAGAGTACTTTTCCCCGCACCAACGATTCCAGCAATAGTGATAGACTCACCCGCAGCCAGATTGAAGGAGATATCTGTCAGAATTGGGTGAGTGAAATTAGTTGGGGTGTAGGAAATTCGATCGAGTTTAAGTAGCAAGGATTTTAGCTTTTGGATATCTCGCACACAATTAACCTGTAGGGGTACCCACGAGGGGTACCCAAGGGTTTAAGAATTAGCAATGCTCACAACTGTGGCAAGATGTGGGATTATCTTTTCTGTACCCCTTTAAATATCTACCAGATGTTGGTTAAATCGAGGGTGAATCCAGGTAATATATCTTCGCCACTGAGCTGTGTGGGGGATTGGAGAATTTCGGGTTCTCGATCGAGTCGATAAATTTCCACTCGTTGATTTTGAGGATCTATCAACCAACCCAAACGAACACCATTCGCTAATTGTCAACTCCCCTAAACTACTAAGTTCTAATCGCAAATCGCGATTAGTTTCACACATCTCTTGAAATTGGGCATGGGTAAGTTTTGCAGCTCCCATATTTATGGTCAGTGTGGGAGTAAAATGTACTGTGGTAGTCATAATATTCCTCTTGCTTATTCTGCTACTTCACCTTTAAATACTAACTCAGCAGGGCCAGTCATATAGACGCGATTGTCTAATTCTGACCATTCAATTTGGAGACAGCCGCCAGGTAATTCTACCGTACAATAGCGATCGCACTTACCTGTCAAAACTCCAGCTACTACCGTCGCACAGGCACCCGTACCGCAGGCTAGAGTGATTCCAGCTCCACGTTCCCAGACGCGCATTCTGACATAATCGGGACGAATAATTTGGACAAATTCAGTATTAGTCCGTTGAGGAAATGTGGGGTGATGCTCGAATTTTGGGCCGATTGTTTCGAGTGGGATAGAGTTGGCATCTTCGACAAATGTCATGCAATGAGGATTGCCCATACTAACGCAGGTAACAGCCCAAGTTTTGCCATCGACTTCGATCGATTGGTTAATTACTTTATCATCTACCTTACCCAAAGTCGTCGGAATTTCGGCACCGAGTAAACGGGGTTCTCCCATATCTACTCTTACTTGTCCCTCGTCTAATATTTCTGGAGTAATCGTACCAGCTAAGGTATGAATTTTGTACGTGACGGCGACATCGGTTTTGCCTTCAAGTTCGGCGATATACTTTGCCATACAGCGAATCCCATTCCCACACATTTCTGGTTCGGAACCATCGGAATTGAATATTCGCATGGTATAGTCGGTATCATTCTGAGCGGGAAGCACAAAAATAACTCCATCCGCACCGATGCCAAAATGTCGATCGCACCAAATAATTGCTTCTTCTGAATCGATAATAGGTGTATCACTGTGACGATTATCGATCAGGATAAAATCGTTACCTAAGCCTTGATATTTGCCGAATGCGATCGTCATTGGGGAAGGGAATAGAGAGTAGGGGATAGGGAATAGATAATTAACTTTCTATCGTTTAAATGCTGCTTTGGCTAGTTCATATACTTGAACATTGACTTCGATCGAACCCTGCTCCTGAGCAAATTTTTCTATTTTCTTACGTGCCGCAGGGCGGACAAAAAAAGGGATTTCTTTTAATTTAGCTTCAGCTTCAGTCGTCCAAGAGATATTATCACTCATATGCTTTTCGATCCCAATTTTCTAGAGTAGGTAGATGACATAGATTTTCTGCAATCGAACTATCGACTACCGCCGAGGCAGACGGCGACTATCCAAATTTGGTAAGGGTGTTCGATCGGATTGGGAGGGTAGATATAGTTGCTTGACTTGGCGATCTGATTCAGATTCGGCTTGCTGAATGCACCACCAACGATAACCGATCCCGACACCAGATGTCAGCAAACCGAGTATCATCAATGTCCCGATCTCATTCATACCGCCAATGACAGCATCAACGGCACCGATAATTAGAATGAAGCTGGAGATGGGTTCCTTACGGTATAGTTTTTTTAACACTGTGGGGACGATCGCGTTCATTTATAGGTGGTTAATCACTGGATCTATTTCTATCTTACTATCCTCGTCTAGGGATTCGATCGTCCCTAGCTCAAGAATAAGCAATTGTGGATCTCAATTAGATCGAAGTTTACCTGCTCAAACGGTTGATGGCATTGCTAAATATATACTTCCGACTTCAAAATAGAAGTCGGAAGTATATATTTAAGTTACCCCAAAGACGATAACTAAGCCCAATATTGCCCCAAATACAATCAGCGCATAGAATTGAGCGCGTCCAGTTTCGAGATATTTGAGTCCTTCACCACTGAGGAGGGTGACTAAACCAGTGAGATTCACCGCACCATCGACGACGCGATAATCGACTTCCATTACCTGACGAGCGACTCGACGCAAACCGATGATGAAAACGCTGTTGTAGATATCATCGATGTACCATTTATTCAGGGATAGATTGTAGAGTGTGGGAATTTTGGAGGCGATCGCACTCGGATCGATTTTGCGGCTAAGATACATTAGCGATGCTAGCGTAATGCCGATTAGTCCGATACCTACCGAACTACCACCCATAATCAGGAATTCAGTTAGCTCGAACTCTCCATGTTCGGCGATATGCCCAGGTGCGGTAATAAATGCCCCAAAATAGTTATTAAAAGGCGTACCGACTAAACCAATCAAAGCTGAAGGTACCGCGAGGAATACTAACGGTAAAGTCATGCTCCAAGGAGACTCATGAGGTTTGGCTGCATGACTATGAGCCTCATCATGGTGCTCGTCATGAGCCGCCGCAACACTTCCAGGTGCAGCCGCGAGTAGCTGCTTTTGAATCTGTTTATTATTGCCTCGGAAACTGCCCTCAAAGGTCGAGAAATACATGCGGAACATGTAAAACGCTGTTACCCCTGCTGTGGCAAAACCAACTACCCACAAGAGCGGATTTGCGGCATATGTGGCACCGAGAATCTCATCCTTCGACCAAAATCCGGCGAAGGGAGGAATTCCTGAAATTGCGAGGGTACCAAGAAAGAAGGTACTCGCGGTGATAGGCATATGCTTCCGTAAGCCACCCATGAGGCGCATATCCTGAGCTAGCACCGGATTGTGTCCGACAACTTCTTCCATTCCATGAATGACAGAGCCAGAACCCAAGAACATCATCGCTTTGAAATAGGCATGAGTCATCAGGTGAAATAAACCAGCGGAATATGCACCTACACCCATCGCCATTACCATATAACCCAATTGGGACATGGTGGAATAGGCGAGACCTTTTTTGATATCATTCTGGGTGATGGCGATCGATGCTCCCAAGAATGCGGTAACTGCACCCGTCCAAGCAATGACATTCATCGCGGTAGGGATATCCTCAAATACGGGATACATCCGCGCAATTAAATATACACCCGCTGCAACCATCGTCGCAGCGTGAATCAGTGCGGAAATTGGTGTCGGCCCCTCCATCGCATCTGGAAGCCAGACATGGAGCGGGAACTGAGCAGATTTGGCAACTGGCCCCATGAATACTAAGATGGCAAAGAGTGCGGCTAAACCACCACCAATCGCGCCAGATTCGACCAATTCTTGAAGTCTATCGCCGATAATCTGGAAGTCAAAACTACCAGTCGCCCAATATAATCCCAACATGCCGAGTAATAAGCCAAAATCGCCGACGCGATTAGTGACGAATGCTTTTTGACAAGCATCGGCGGCTGCTTTGCGATCGTACCAGAAACCGATCAGTAGATAGGAACACATCCCTACCAATTCCCAAAAGATATATACCTGCACGAGGTTGGGACTAATTACCAAACCCAACATCGAAGAGCTAAATAGACTCAAGTAGGCATAAAACCTGACATAACTCTTGTCATGAGACATATACCCATGAGTATAGATCATCACCAGTAGAGCCACCGTGGTAACGATAACCAACATCAATGATGTCAGATGGTCGATCGTATAACCCATATTCAAGTGAAAACTACCCGCAGATGCCCATTCAAAGGATTGAGTATAGGTAGGATGTCCTTGAAACTGACTGATGAGCAAGGCAAACGACATCACCATCGCCGCGCCAATACTGGAAATAATCAGAACTGCATTTAAGTCTCGCAGTCCATTAGTAAATTTGTTTAGTGAAATCAGTCCCACTCCGACTAGGGTTGCCCCAGCCAGGGGAAACACTGGAATCAACCAGGCGTAATCGTATAATGGTTCCATATGATGTTGCTTGCTTATAATCTGTCGATCGAGGATATACAAATTAAGAGATCCTTACCAGTCCTATTTTACCCCGATCGATCCACTCGGACACTCTCTGAGCGGTATAATTGCCTAGTATATGGGTCGGTAGGGCAAAATCCAACTACTAAATTTATGGATAGTCAAGAATTAAAGAACCTATTAACCGACTTGGAGTCAGATAGAGTCGAACGAAAAGCTTCCATATCTGATACCAGCAAAATTCGTCAAGCCATCTGTGCATTTGCTAACGATTTATCGGGCAATAAAAAGCCAGGGATTATATTTATTGGGGTGAATGATGATGGGACTTGTAGCAATCTACCCATCACCGACCAGTTACTTTTGACTCTGGCTAATATGCGTGATGATGGTAATATTTTACCGATGCCATCGCTGATAGTTCGGAAAGAAACGATCGATAATTGTGAACTAGCTATTGTCATTGTCGAGCCATCAGATGTTCCCCCTGTAAGATTTAATGGTAGAACTTGGATTCGAGTTGGGCCGAGACGAGCGACAGCTACGGCAGAAGATGAGCGGAGACTAAATGAAAAAAGACGCTCTAAAGATTTGCCATTTGACTTACAACCTTTTCCTTCGGCTTCGATCGAAGATTTGGATTTAGATATTTTCACCCAAGAATATCTTACCGCTGCCATTGCTCCAGAAGTTTTAGAGGAAAATCAACGTTCGACAAATCAACAGCTTACTTCACTTAGATTTACCACGGCAGGAGCCGATCCAATCCCCACAACATTAGGTATCTTAGTTGCGGGAAAAGATTCCCGACAATTCATTCCAGGATTCTACCTCCAATTTATCCGATTTGATGGCGACGAACTCACAGATCCAATTAAAACACAGAAGGAAATAAGTGGTTCTCTGGCGAGAATGCTCAGATCGATCGATGAAATACTGCAATCGCAGATTTCTATCTCTTCAGATATTACCACTCAGTCTATCGAAATCAATCAACCAGACTACCCGATTGTTGCCCTCCAACAGTTAATCAGAAATGCAATTATGCACCGTGCTTATGAAAATACTCATGCTCCCGTGCGAATTTCATGGTTTCGCCAACGAATTGAAATTCAGAGTCCTGGTGGAGCTTTCGGACAGGTAAATAGTAATAATTTTGGGACGGGTATTACGGACTACCGAAACCCTCACCTAGCTGAAGCAATGAAAAATTTAGGGTACGTTCAAAGATTTGGGATCGGCATTGCCACAGCTCAAAAACAGCTCGAAAAAAATGGTAATCCACCAGCCGAATTTATTATTGATGATTCCTACGTGTTAGTTATAATAAGAGGTAAATCGTGAGCGTACCAATTGTTGCTTTTTTCAATAACAAAGGTGGTGTGGGTAAAACATCTTTGGTATATCATCTGGCTTGGATGTACAGAGATTTGGGACTGCGAGTGGTTGCGATCGATTTAGATCCTCAAGCTAATTTGACAGCAGCTTTCTTGGATGAAGATCGACTAGAAGAAATTTGGGAAGCAGATAATGAAGCCAATACAGTCTTTCGTTGTATTCAGCCATTAATTAGAGGAGTAGGTGATATTGCTATTCCAGTATTAGAACCGATCGAAGATGGATTGAGTCTATTATGTGGGGATTTAGATTTATATGGATTTGAAGATGATTTATCATCAGAATGGCCTGGATGCCTAGATCGCAAAGAAAGATCGTTCAGAGTAATTTCAGCTTTTTGGCGACTAATTCAAAAATCGATCGATCTCCATCAAGCGGACATTGTTTGTGTAGATTTGGGGCCTCATTTGGGAGCAATAAATCGGGCTGCATTAATTGCATCTGATTATGTCATCGTCCCACTAGCTCCAGATCTATTCTCATTACAAGGGCTAAAGAATTTGGGGCCAACTTTGAACCGTTGGCGCACTGAATGGCAAGAACGAATTGCTAAAAATCCCGTTTCCACATTAGTTTTACCAATCGGAAAAATGCAGCCAGTCGGTTATGTAGTCCTTCAACATGCGGTTCGACTCGATCGACCAGTAAAGGCTTATGAAAAGTGGATTGCACGTATTCCCAAAACTTATAGCGATAAAGTCATTCAAACAACCGTAGAAGTTCCAACTAAATTGTCAGACGATCCTAATTGTCTAGCATTACTCAAACATTATCAGAGTCTAATGCCAATGGCTCAGGAAGCTCGAAAAGCAATGTTTCAACTCAAACCAGCCGATGGTGCAATCGGTGCCCATAGTAACGCTGTAAAAGGGGTCTACTGGGATTTCAAGCGGCTAGCTGAGAAAATAGCTCAACGGACGCACATTGGCAATTTACCAGATGAGTGGAAAAGCTAGGCGCAAAAAAGACCGAGCAGAATATTCTACTCGATCGCCAAATAACACAAAAAATTAATAAAACTTATTTATTAGGCTGAGGAGTCATGCGAAGATAAGGCTTGAGTTCGGTAACTCCTTTGGGGAATTTAACTTTTGCATCTTCAGTCGAAATTGTTGGAACTACCACACAGTCGCCACCATCAACCCAATTTGCTGGAGTTGCAACGCTATAGTTGTCGGTGAGCTGGAGAGAGTCAATTACCCGAAGGATTTCGTCAAAATTACGCCCAGTACTTGGGGGATAGGTAATAGTCAGACGAAGCTTCTTGTTGGGGTCGATGATGAATACAGATCGAACAGTCACCAGTGCATTAGCATTAGGGTGAATCATATCGTACAAGTCAGATACCTTGCGATCGGGATCGGCAAGAATCGGATAATTCAATCCGGTACCTTGGGTTTCGAGAATATCTCCCACCCAACCATTGTGAGATTCTACATCATCTACACTCAGGGCGATCGCCTTCACGTTACGCTTGTCAAACTCAGGCTTCAATCTAGCGACTTCGCCGAGTTCGGTCGTACAAACAGGGGTAAAATCCTTAGGATGAGAAAATAAAATCGTCCAGCTATCGCCAGCCCAAGCAAAGAAATCGATCTCGCCGTGGGTGGAAGCTTGGGTAAAGTTGGGTACGGTGTCCCCTAATCTTAACTGCATAGTCTATGTGGGTATGTGAAACAACACGGGAGCAACCGTCCATAATGCCACAAAGTTGCTCCAAACCACTATTACTGTACATCTTTATTCAAGATTGAGGATGGGAGAGGATAATTTCAACTTACGAATCTTAACCTCTCAACCATCCAAAACTAGACTCGAATCTCAGTTGGGATTGACTCGAACCCGCTCTATTTTGGCTCCTAGCTTACGCATTTTCGCTTCGAGGTCATCATAACCCCGATCGAGGTGATAGATGTTTTCCATGACCGTCTTGCCACTAGCAGCTAAACCAGCCACGACTAACGCGGCTGAAGCTCTCAAGTCAGTAGCTGTCACCGTCGCACCAGATAGAGAGCTGACCCCTTCAACAACTGCCAAATTACCATTAGCCTTGATATTCGCACCCATGCGGTTGAGTTCGGCGACATGTTGCAGCCGATTTTCAAATACGGTTTCCTTGATCGTGCTAGTACCCTCACTCACAGCTAGCAACGCCATAAATTGAGCCTGCATATCTGTCGGAAAACCTGGATAGGGCAGAGTTTCGATATCCACAGCCTTGAGCTTACCAGTGGGAACCACTCGTAGTCTGTCTGGCGCATCCATTATCACATTCGCACCAATTTGTTCCAACTTGGCAATCGCCGCCGCTAAATGAGCGGGAATGACGGGGAACATGCTAATTTCAGAATTGGTAATCGCCCCAGCAACCAAGAAAGTCGCTGCTTCAATTCGATCGGGAATGATACTATAATCAGCATCATGTAGCCGTTCGACTCCAGTAATTACAATTCGATCGGTACCAGCACCAGAAATATTCGCACCCATGGCAATGCAGAAATTTGCCAGATCGACAACTTCCGGCTCCTTGGCCGCGTTATCCAAGATCGTCTCACCCTCGGCTATAGTCGCCGCCATCATCAACGTTTCGGTCGCGCCGACGCTGGGGTAGTCGAGATAGATTTTCGCCCCTTGTAGGCGTTTCTTGGTGCCAGATAGATAAGCATTGACAAACCCGCCTTCAGTTTCCACATGGGCACCCATTGCCTGTAGTCCTTGCAAATGTAACTTTACAGGTCGATCGCCGATGGAACACCCTCCAGGTAAAGGTACTTTTGCAACACCCAATCTGGCCAAAATTGGCCCAATGGCAAAGAAAGCCGCCCGCATTTTGGAAACCAGATCGCAGGGAGGTTCGTGACAATCAAAGCCAGTGGTGTCAAAGTCTAGGACATCACCATCGCGGCGAATTTTCACGCCTAGTGCTTCGATAATTTGACACATCTTATCGACATCAACCAATCCAGGAATATTCCGCAAGCGACATTCTGAGGGGCAAAGTAGTACTGCGGCCATGACCACCAATGCCGAATTCTTTGCGCCGCTAATTTTTACTGCTCCTGAAAGTGGGTTTTGACCCCAGATATGAATGACAGACTCTTCGGTGGTTGACGACATGTGTTTGGTGGGATTTGAGCTAATGATGAGTTTGTCCTCCAGATTTCAAGAGATTGTAAGGGGAATGAGGTGATTTTTGTTTAGATTCTACAGGAATTATGTCCTGAATATGCGGGATGTTTACTTAGTAATGAATGCTATTTTTGCATTTTGACTAAAATTTGCTACCAAATATCTATTTTGAGCCTAAGTCCAGGATGGTATATTGCAATTATTGTATCGATCGATACAATAATTGCAATGTTTCAATAGTTTAGAAGATCCAGTATTTCTGCTAAAGTGTCTTGTTTGGAGAATGATGTACACAGTTGTTGAAATCTTGGTATTCCTGTTTGATGTATAAAATAGTCTCCGTACTAATGGCGTACCCTCTATCCTCGAACATTACCATACCTATAATTCCCCAAGACAATATCCTAATTACCATCTACTAAGCTTGAGTGTTGCTGAATTGAGGGATAAATTTCGAGGATGTGTCCCTTCGATCGGTTGCCCCTGCTGCTGAATCTCATCGCTCCGATCATGGTAAGTCACACATATAGCAACCGCCAGGGCGGTTCGGACAGATGTAGATGCTCAAACCATTAGTGCGTCAGCTTTCCCAAACTGACCCCTGTCCCCTCACCCCTGACCCCTGCTATATCTTCAGCAACGTCTAAACGCCTTGCCAGAATTGACGCGGGATCGATCGTTTCAGGATAGCATTTTAGCGATTCGATCGAGCAGATAGATGTTAGTTGAGGTCGATGCTAGAATCGATCTCAACTAACATCAGGTGCTTAGAGATCGGATTGATGTTTTGTCTTGCCTGAATCTGCTGGATGGTGATGATGAAATCTAATCCCCAGGAAGATATCGTAGACAAAATTGAGAAAATCCTTACCTTGCAACAATCCTAGTGACTGATGACAACCCTTCTCGATTAATAATGGTTTAGTCGCATGGTAAGCCGCTTGATACTTATACCAGGGAATTGAGGGCCAGAGATGATGGATCAAATGGTAGTTTTGACCGAAGATCAGGATATTCAAAATTGGCCCGGGATATACGCGAGCATTTTTCCACCGATTGCGATCCTTGAAAGGGCGATGAGGTAAGTAGTCAAAAAATAGTCCCAGTGCTAAACCAACGACTAATGCGGGCGAAAACCAATAATTTAAAATGTAGCTAGTAAAACCGTACTGGCAGGCGAGATAAATAACTATTGCTACAAATAACCTACTCAGAAACCATTCCAACAACTCATATTTTCGCCAGAGTCGGCGTTGAAAGAAGTAAATCTCATGGTAGAAAAATCTGGCAGCAATCAGCCAGAGTGGACCACCTGTAGACACAAAATGATCGGGATCGTTATCGGGATCGTTAACGTTGGCATGGTGCTGGATATGTACGCGGGTAAATACTGGAAATGCAAAGCCTAGCATCAATGCACTGACATGACCCATAATTGAGTTCATAATCCGATCGGGATGAGCGGCATTATGCGAAGCATCATGAATGACAGTACCTGCCATGTGCAATGCCAAGACATTGAAGCCGAAGCAACACCAACCTGGTAACTGCCATTGCCAGTAGCCAACCGTCGAAATTGTCACTAGGGCAATTGCCCCAAAGAACATGAAGACGTTGGGATTCAAATCATCAGGTGGCCCCAAAAATTCCCTAGGGACTCTAAGCGGCTGCTGCTGCGCCTCCGACATTGGATTTTTGCTCCTCTAAACTAGCGTGATTTAACTGCTTGTCGTAGTATACGCTAATCGAACGAGAAGATGAAGATTTATTACATGCTTTAATCTAATCCAAATGTCGTAGATTCAATGAAATCTAACCATGAAGTGTGCTAAATAGTTGTTTGATTTCATATTACTACTGGACTCGATCGACCTGACTTAGATCGACAAAACCCTCTCCCAGCATGTAAAGCAGTTGTCAGGTATCGATCGAACAATAATCCTAACTAATCGATCGGTCTAAAAAGCTAAGGATTTGTTATGTGTAAAAAATTAAGCCCAAGGTCAGGCTGAGAACATCTTATCTTCTAGGATCGTATTCTTCACCAGTCTCGATCGGCTTGGGATCGATTAAAGCCCCAGTTTCTCGATCTCTTCCATCAAAATGTAAAGTTTCAATGGATCGGTTTGGAATTGGGCAAACCCATATCGACGGCAAAAGGTTACAGCGTCATCACCTTTCGCATCAACCACTAGGGCAACAGTCGCGACTTGTCTTGAGATGTCACAAGATCTCTTGAGGGCATCCAGCCGCAATCGCTTCCCGTATAGTTTGCCTTGGTGCCCTGAATCTACAGCCAATCTACCAAGTAGAATCGCTGGCAATAGCCGTTGTTAGCCGGAATGTCAATCGATGAGGTACCCGATCTCGCCGTTTGCAGCGGGATCGATCGACAAAACCTCTGTTAGGGTTTTTCTAGAACAAGAGATTGAGAAGTAGATAAAACAAAACCCCTTGCTGGACGGGGTTTTGAGGGATGGGCAACGCGAGGCTCGAACTCGCAACCAACGGATTAAGAGTCCGATGCTCTACCATTGAGCTAGTTGCCCTGAATTCATTTGGTTATCATATCACGATCGCGACCGAACTAATTTTGTTAATAAAGCGACAGAGTTCGGTAACTGGGGTGACAACCTCAACTATGATGAGAGAATATGGCTATGTCTGAGGGTATTTTGGTGGTTAACCGCGTAATGTGCCCAATAGCGGAATTACGAAATCTCTACACAAACCCCAGCACAGCAAAGTTTTGATGCCAGAGACTATACTGGGAGGCTGTAATGGCCATCTTTGGTGTAGCCGCTCCACTGAAGCAATACTCGTTGGCGTAGCCTCCGCCAACGAATGTTGCTCCAGTAAAAATTTCAGGTAATGCGCCGCCGTTTCAAGTCAACCTTTTAGCACCGAACGAGTACGCTACACTTTTAGTCTCCAATATGAATCACCCCGCCAGAACTCAACAGTCTTTTTGTGTCACAACACCTTTATACTACGTCAATGGGGTTCCCCATATCGGACATGCTTATACAACTATGGCAGCCGATGCGATCGCCAGATGGCAAAGACTACAGCAGCGTGATGTACTATTTATCACAGGTACAGATGAACACGGTCAAAAAATCGAACGCACTGCAAATCAGCAAAATCTAGAGCCGCAAGTCCATTGCGATCGCATCGTTGCTCAGTTTGACTCGTTGTGGAGTAAGCTAGATATCCAATACGACAGATTCAGTCGGACGACAGCACCCAATCATCAGCTTATTGTCAACGAATTTTTTCAGCGGGTTTGGGATCGAGGAGATATTTATCCAGGTACTCAACAAGGTTGGTATTGTGTCGCCTGTGAAGAATTTAAAGAAGAGCGGGATCTCTTGACAGACAAACATTGTCCCCTGCATCCGAGTCAACAGGTAGAATGGCGCGACGAAACCAATTATTTTTTCCGGCTCTCGAAATATCAACAGCAACTAGAAGCTTTATATGCCGAACGACCCGATTTTATCCAACCCAATAGTCGGCGAAATGAAGTTTTGAAATTTGTGGCTCAGGGATTGCAAGACTTTTCAATCTCTCGCGTAAATGTAGAATGGGGCTTACCTTTACCTGCCGATCCCCAACAAACAATCTATGTTTGGTTTGATGCTCTGCTCGGATATATTACCCCGTTACTAGATCCAGATTTGCCACCGACGCTAGATAATGCATTGAGTAAAAGATGGCCGATCGATCTACATCTAATCGGTAAAGATATTTTACGCTTTCATGGGATCTATTGGCCCGCAATGTTGATGTCAGCAGGGCTATCCATTCCTCAGTTAGTTTTCGCCCATGGGTATTTTACCAAAGATGGTAAAAAGATTAGTAAAAGTGAGGGCAACGCGATCGATCCAATCGATTTAGTCGATCGTTATGGTGCAGAACCTTTACGCTACTATTTTCTCAAAGAAATTGAATTCGGTCAAGATGGAGATTTCAATGAGTCACGTTTTATTGAAATTGTAAATGCCGATCTTGCCAATAGTTTGGGCAACTTGGTCAATCGTACCCTGGGAATGGCCAAAAAATATTGTCAAGGCCAAGTCCCTGAGTGTAATGTCCATGATATTCCCGCCGAGCATCCGCTACGCAGCTTGGGCGAGAACTTGGGATCTACAGTGAGTCAGGCATACGACAGGTTAGCCTTTCAATCTGCTTGTGAAGCAATTTTTGGTCTAGTCCGTGCTAGTAATAAATACATTGACGATCTCGCGCCTTGGACATTATTCAAACAAGAGCGACATGAAGAATTGGGAAAAGTGTTGTATTCTGTTCTAGAGTCGATTCGGTTGTCTGCTTATCTATTGTCGCCGATCGTCCCCAAAATCAGTACCGATATTTATCGTCAACTGGGACTAGATATTGATTTCGATCTCATTTGTGGGAATGGCAAAATTTCTCCTGAAACTGCGTCAAACTTGCCTGATGACTGGGAGCGTCATATTCAATGGGGGATTCTAACCGATCGACACCAACTAGGCGAGCCAAGTCCGATTTTCACCAAACTAGAACTATCGACGATCGACGATCCCCAGGTAGCAGTTTGAACGCAATAGTTCGCTTTTAATAAAACTTTTTTTCCATTTTAAAACTTTTTTTACAAACTCATAAGACCTGCCAATGATGAATAGTTTTACGCATGATGAAAATTCAATATTTTCGGCGCAACAAGTACTCGAAAATCGCGGAAGAGTCGCAATTTTCATCGATGGTTCCAACTTATTCTATGCAGCATTACAGCTAAACATCGAAATCGACTATACAAAACTCTTAGCACGTCTGACGGGTGGCTCTAGACTATTACGATCCTTCTTTTATACTGGAGTCGATCGAACTAATGAAAAACAACAGGGATTTTTGCTCTGGATGCGGCGCAATGGTTATCGGGTGATTGCCAAAGATTTGGTACAGTTGCCTGATGGCTCCAAAAAGGCTAATCTAGATGTCGAAATCGCTGTCGATATGATGGCACTTGTCGGCTCCTACGACACCGCCGTATTAGTCAGTGGTGATGGGGATCTGGCTTATGCCGTTGATGCGGTTAGTTATCGCGGTGTTCGGGTCGAAGTAGTAAGTTTACGATCGATGACAAGTGATAGCCTGATTAATGTTTCCGATCGGTATATCGATCTGGAAAATGTCAAAGATGATATCCAAAAAACACCGAGAAATAATATGATGCCCTCTTCTATTCCGGCTGAGTATCTAAATCTAGATGAATCAATTGGTGGCTCCAATTTTCGCAGTTAGTAGTTAGTTACCCACTCCCTTCCCCCACTTCCCTGGTGAAACAACAACACCCACGATGGTTGATATGTGCAATCCTCAGTTTAACAATTCATGGTTGTTTGCCGACGACGAAACCCAAACCGAGTCCGCAACCATCAGCGATCGAAGCCCAACTAAAGCTAAATAATCTGAGTTTTCAACAAGTGGATAAGCAAGGTAAACCCTTGTGGAAAGTCCGCGCCAAAAAAGGCGTGTACACCCCCGACAAAAAGCGCGCAAAAGTCACCGATATTGATGGAGATTTTTATCAAGATGGGCAAGTCGTCCTTCATGTTACCGCCAAAACCGGAGAAGTAGAACAAGAAGGCGAAAAAATCGTCTTGCGCGGTGACGTAATCGCTAAAGAAACGCGGAATAATTTAATTATTGCTGGCCAAGAAGTAGAATGGTACCCAAAAACAGATCTGCTCACCATTCGCGATCGCGTCCGTGCAAATCACCCTCAATTGCAAGCTCAAGCCGATCGAGGGGTATACTATAGTCGTCAACAACGGATGGAGCTAATCGGTAAAATTGCCGCAATCTCTACCGATCCCCGATTGGGAATGCAAACTGAGCACCTAACTTGGTTACTCAAAGAACAAAAAGTAGTCAGCGATCGTCCAGTTGCGATCCAACGCTACGAGGGCGAAATAATTACCGCCCGTGTCACCGCAAATACCTCTACAACCAGCCTCGATCGCAAGATTGTAGATCTAAAAGAAAATGTCCAATTCAGTGGCGTAAAGCCACCAATACAGGTCGCTGGAGAGTCTTTTCGGTGGAATCTCGATCGAGAACTCGTGACTACCGATCGACCCTTGACCATTCTTCATCCTCAAGAAGGAGTTACCCTAGCCGCTAATGCCGGACAACTAGACCTCAAAGCCAATACAGCCACCCTCACAGGCAATGCCAGAGGCGTAGCTACTCGCAATCAAGCCAAACTCCAATCCGACAAATTAACCTGGCAGATCGTCACCCAGCAGCTTATCGGCACTGGTAACGTCATCTACCAACAAACTCAACCCTTCATCAAATTCACTGGCACTAGCTGCATCGGCAAACTACAAGACCAATCGATCGTCGTCAGCAGCGATCGAAAACAACAAGTTCAGACAGAAATTATTCCTAAGTAATCTAGGGAATAGGGGATAGGGGTCAGGGGTCAGGGGTCAGGGGGGCGGGGTGCGGGGGGGGGAAGGAACCCAAACACCCAAACACCCACCCACCCACACCCCCACCCCCCC
>JANMEL010000087.1:0-6428 GCA_031376885.1 Chamaesiphon sp. OTE_70b_metabat_96
CCTATTCCCTATTCCCTATTCCCTATCCCCTATCCCCTATCCCCTATCCCCTATCCCCTATCCCCTATCCCCTCACCCCTCACCCCTCACCCCTACCAAAAGTGCAATCCCTAAAACGATCGAGGGTAAAAAGACGGCGACGAGGGCGATCGAAGTAGTGGGAACGGGATCGAAAGTGGTGCTAAAGTATTTGATGGCGATCGAGATGGCGACCGATGGTAGTAGCATTTTGAGTAATAGTACGATTCGATCTGACATTAAAAAATCTCTACCCTTGAATTTACGATGCAATTTAGCGAACTGATAATCAAACTCGGATCTGCCGTTACTGCGAGTAGTTTAGAGACAGATCGAGAGCGCAACCCGATTTTAACTGGCTTGGCACCGATCGACACAGCCACCGCTGGAACGATGAGCTATATTGAAGGCGATAAATTTGCCAAGTTTATCGAAACTACGGGGGCGAGTGGGTTGGTTTTGCCAATGAATGAGACAATTCAAGCCCAAGCCAACGATCGCCAAATTGCTTGGATTGCGGCTAAAGAGCCACGATTACTATTTGCCCAAGTTATTAAAGCATTTTACCAACCCTTCCGGCTCGCCATAGGAATTCATCCTAGCGCGATCGTCGAAGTAGGGGTAGAACTGGGTGAGGATGTGGCGATCGGTGCCCATGTTACGATCCAATCGGGGGTAAAAATCGGTAATGGAGCGATCGTTCATCCCAATGTAGTAATTTATCCCGATGTGGTCATCGGCGATCGATCGATCTTGCACGCCAACTGCACCATCCACGAACGAACGCGGATCGGTAGTGATTGCGTCATCCACAGTGGCTCTGCGATCGGTTCAGAGGGCTTTGGATTTGTCCCGACTGCTTCGGGTTGGTTCAAGATGGAACAGGCGGGTTATACCGTCTTAGAGGACAGAGTAGAAATTGGTTGCAATAGCACGATCGATCGTCCAGCGGTGGGTGAAACACGGATCGGCCGAGATACAAAACTCGACAACTTAGTCCATGTCGGACATGGCTGTCAAATCGGCTCCAACTGTGCGATCGCCGCTCAAGTCGGACTAGCTGGAGGGGTAAAAGTCGGAAATGGTGTATTACTAGCCGGACAGGTGGGAGTCGCCAATCAAGTCACCATCGGCGATCGAGCGATTGCCACCTCAAAAACTGGCGTTCATAGCAACGTCGAACCAGGGGCGATCGTCTCCGGTTATCCAGCAGTTTCACACAAACTATGGCTCAAAACTGCGGCGATCGTCAATCGACTGCCCGAAATGTATCAATTCTTCAAACAAAGCCAACGTCAGTAAAATTGCTGAGTTGAGCCAATCTAGATGTTTGTCGATCGGTCAATAATGCGATTCTCCAGAGGAGAGGCTTCGCCCACGAATTAGTGCCGAAACTGGATCGATTTACAGATGTCATTTGGCCTCAACCATGGTAAGCTAGCCCTGTGAACGGACTGGTCGATCGAAATTGAGCATAGAAAATATCTACTCTTAATTATCGGTGACTTTGGTCACAAATTACTAACCTAATGTGTATTTTAATTTACACATAAGGAAAAGCTCTAGGGAGTAAAAGCGAACAAATCGAACAAAGTTAACTAAACTTTAGATTAGATTTGGTGTTTGCCAGTAGAGTCCGTAGAATCAGTGTATTCAGTGACAGCTAGTTTGATTTCCGCTCGTGCAGCGATGAACATGATGTATTCGATCGATCGAGTTACCAGTTCCATCTGCCGTAGACGGCGATCTCTCACCACCACGGCAGGAGAATGGCAGCTTTGATAACCCTAATATTCCCCGCTTTGAGTGTAGTTGTCACAAACATGCGAGATTGTTTTGGCTTCTGGATCCAGTCCGCACTGAAATTCACAAATAATATGGAAAAAATATGAACGAAACTTGGCAAAACATCAGTGCTGGATTTAGCAGCAATGTGTGGCTGCTCGCCCAAGCAGTACCAGTACCAGTACCAGCAACACCAGTACCCGCAGTAGACCCAAGCCCAAGTGTACCAGCAGTTGTGGTTACAACTCCTGGTTTGGAAAACATGATCGAGAAAACCACCGCAACGATTGGTGCATTCTTGCCACAACTGCTCGGTGGTGTTTTAATTCTCCTCCTTGGTTGGATTGCCGCATTTGTGGCTTCGGCGATCGTCCGTAGCTTACTGCAACGTACCAGTCTAGACAACCGTTTGGGCAACTTTGTCACAGGTGGATCTCGGCAAATGAACACCGAGAAACTATTCGGGGACATTGTGTTCTGGATCGTTTTTCTGATTGCTTTTGTTGCCTTCCTCAACGCCCTAAACTTGAATGTTGTCGCACAACCGCTCAACAGTGCCTTGGGACAAGTTTTAGATTTTGTACCAAAACTAGGTTCTGCGGCTGTATTAGCGGCGATCGCGTGGCTTTTGGCATCAGCAGTTAGGATGATTGTTGTCCGCACTGCTGGATCTTTAGTACCTGCCATGTCGAGAAGATTAGCCGTAGGCGACAATCAAGTCTTACCTAGCGAAACATTAGGCAATGCCCTGTACTGGTTTGTATTCCTATTTTTCCTACCTACCATCTTAGGCGTACTTGGTCTCACTGGACCTTTAGCACCAGTTCAAAACCTCCTCACCGAGATTTTGAGCGCGTTACCAAATATCTTTAAAGCAGCACTGATCGGTCTTGTAGGTTGGTTCTTGGCGCGTGTCGTGCGCGAACTGGTGACCAACTTATTAGCCGCAGCGGGAACTGAGAGATTAGCAGCCCAAATCGGTTTGAATAGAATGGGCAGAGGTCAATCACTCTCTGGAATGATTGGCACATTGGTATACGTGATGATTCTGATTCCGACTGCGGTAGCCGCACTGGAAGCACTTCAGATTCCGTCGATTTCCAAGCCAGCGACTTCCATGCTGGAACAAGTATTGAGTGCAATTCCCCAAATCCTCACTGCTGGCGGTATTTTATTTGTAGCCTATATCATCAGTGGATTTGTCGGCGAACTAGTTACCAACTTACTCAGTGGGTTTGGATTTGACAACATCTTCCAAATTCTCGGCATCAATTCCCTGCATCAACCTACCGATACGGTAATGGAGCCAGGTAGCCAAAAACGTAGTCCGTCGCAAGTTGCGGGGATTATTGCTCGTGTCGGGATTGTGCTATTGGCAGCAGTTGCAGCTACTGGGGTGCTAAATATTCCATCCCTAACTCAACTTGTAAATAACCTCTTACAAGTTTCTGGACAAGTCTTGTCTGGGGTAGTAGTATTTGCGATCGGTCTATATCTAGCCAATTTAGCTCAGAGCGTTGTCAGTAGCTCTGGTACTCACCAGTCACACGTACTCGGACAAGTCGCGCGGTTAGCGATTCTGGTCTTTGTAGGCGCAATGGCACTACAACAAATGGGCATCGCTCCCAGTATCGTCAACTTAGCCTTTGGGTTATTGTTGGGTGCGATCGCGATCGCCATGGCGATTTCCTTTGGTTTGGGCGGTCGTGATGTCGCTTCTGACCAACTCCGTGACTGGATGTCTGGATTCCGCGACAAAAAATAATTTGACTGCATAATGTAATTCGATCGGTCAGAAATTAGCTAATGCTAGTTTCTGACTTTTTTTTGGCTCCTTTAGTTGAGCTAAAATATTTGTAAAGTCCTAATTTTGTTAGAGAGTGAGATTCGATGCTAGAAACCGAGCAAATCGACTGTAGTGAAGTTTGCAAGGGCGGCTGTAGTCAACCCGATCGCTGTCAAAATCAAGCCCATGTTGAGTCAGCTTCCAAATTTATCAAGGCAACTTCTCTAGACGACATGCACGAAATCGCCGAGTTAGCACGGCGCAAAAAAATGTCTGCTCCCCCCAAATGGGTGATTCCTGATTGGTAAGCAATCTCTGAACTCTCACCCCTCTCTTGAAAAGGTGCTCTACTTGGGCAAAGCCCAAGACCGCACTTTTCGCTCTCTTGAAAAGGTGCTCTACTTGGGCAAAGCCCAAGACCGCACTTTTCGCTCTCTTGAAAAGGTGCTCTACTTGGGCAAAGCCCAAGATTCTCCTTTGGAGAGGATCTTCTGCTAAGGCAGAGGCTACGCCAACGGTTACGCACTTTTCGCTGAACCCTCACCCCTCATCCCTGACCCCTCACACATGAATTTAATCTCACTTCAGAATCAATTGGACAATTTGTCCTTTGGTGTATTAATGATGACAATGCTGATTTACTGGGTAGGTGCAGCATTCCCCCAAATCCCGTTTTTACCGAGTTTGGGTACGACGGGAATGGCGATCGCCAATCTGTGTATGGCAACCTTATTAGGTGCAAGATGGATTGAAGCGGGCTATTTCCCCCTCAGCAATTTGTATGAATCTTTGTTTTTTCTAGCGTGGGGAGTGACAACCATCCACCTAATCGCAGAATATATGAGCCGGAGTAACCTTGTCGGAGTCGTCACGGCTCCTGTGGCAATGGGGATTACAGCGTTTGCCGCCTTGCGATTGCCTGACGATATGCAAGCATCAGCACCATTAGTACCTGCATTGAAATCTAATTGGTTGATGATGCATGTGAGCGTAATGATGTTATCCTACTCGACATTGATGGTTGGTGCAGTGTTGGCGATCGCCTTTTTGGTCGTCACTCGCGGACAACAAATCGAATTGCGTGGTAGTTCTTTTGGGGGGAATGGTTATCGTCTAACTAGTAGTATGACGAAAAACCTGACTCCAGCGATCGATACCTTTGCTAGCAGCGATTTGGGTACGACAGCAGTACTATCAATGCCTGCTGTGGCGATCGCCGAAACTCTCTCACCTCAACGCCTGAGTCTTGCCGATACTCTCGATAATATTAGCTATCGGATTATCGGTTTGGGGTTCCCACTCCTGACGATCGGCATTATTGCTGGCGGTGTCTGGGCAAATGAAGCCTGGGGTTCTTACTGGAGTTGGGATCCCAAGGAAACTTGGTCTTTGATTCTGTGGTTGGTATTTGCTGCCTATCTTCATTCGCGGATTACCAAAGGTTGGCAGGGCAGAAAACCCGCAATCTTGGCTACGGTAGGATTCGTCACGTTATGGATTTGTTATTTGGGTGTAAATTTATTGGGCAAAGGCTTGCATAGTTACGGTTGGTTCTTGTAACTCGATCGTCTAAGGTTGACAAAGCCCCATCAACCTTAGATGATAGAGCCAAAATTAGCCCCTATAGATCGACCCAAATCATTGAGCAGTGTTATCGTCCCAGCGAGAATCTGGGTACATTTTAAAATATAGGAGCATACCATCAATGACCGATTTATTTAATTCTCTCGATAGCGGTGAAGTCATTTCCATCCAGCAAGATGCCCAAGTACTCGTCGGCCATCGGATTTTCCGAGTTAGTGAGCTGAATGAGGCAATCTCCAATTACTTGAAAACCTCCATCGATAACTGGACTGAGGATAAGAGTGATTGGTTTACTACCCAAGGCATCAACTGTGAGGCATTGAGATTTGGATCCAATGCTTGGCAAAAAGGCAGAATTAGATTGTGCCTAGAATTTTGCCCTGATGAAGTTAGTCCAATATCCAAGCAAGCCAGCAATAGCAACCCTGTCGTAGCCACCCCCGCACCTGCTGTGGCTACCCCCGCTCCAGTGGCTCCAGTAGCTCCAGTAGCTAGCACTCCAGTTATGGCCGCACCTACCGCACCTAGTATTGCTGTAACTACTACCAGTACTGTTGAAGCAACAAATCATCCCGCTCCCGTAAATACTACTCCTGTTCCAGTTGCTGGAATTGCTAGTGTAGGTGCGGGTGTCGCTGTCATGGCAGCAGCAGCTACAGCAGCCGCAGCAACGATCGAAACTCCCCAAACCCCAAATGTAGCTAAAGCGGTCGCTCCGTCAGCTCCAGTAGCTTCAGTAGCTCCACTTCCGGCGATCGCTGATGTCGTCTTGGAAGCAGATGATAAACCCACCACCAGTAACCGTGAAGGGTTAGATGAAATTGCTTTTGATTTTGATGTCAGCAGTGACAATCTTGGTACAATGGTGCCAAATGGCATGATGGAACTCGATCTAACGGATCTGGATCTCGATCGAGCTGAAAATGATTACCTTGATTTTGAAAACAGCGCACTAGTCGATCCTACCCTCGAACTAAATCCAATTCATAGCATCGATAAATCTGAAAATTCTGGCATGTTAATCGACGAAGTTTGGAATGAAATGAGCCAACCTAATTGGCCTGGAATTCACTAAGTTTAGGGGATAGGGGATAGGGGATAGGGGATAGGGAATAGGGAATAGGGAATAGGGAATAGGGAATAGGGAATAGGGAATAGGGGATGAATGCAGAGACGCAAAAATCTAATACCTCCCACCCTACCACGCTCCAACCCCCGCCCCCCACCAAACCCCGGGCCCCCCCCCCCCCCCCCC
>JANMEL010000111.1:0-7679 GCA_031376885.1 Chamaesiphon sp. OTE_70b_metabat_96
GGGGGGGGGGGCGGGGGTCGGGGGAAATTTTGGGGCCCCTATTATTGGTGCCCTGGGGTCTGGGTTTGGGGCACGTTGAATCGTGCCCAGGGGTCAGGGGTCAGAGGTTTAGAGAGGGCGATGTTTGACAGTCATGCCGGAGAGGAGTTTGATTTTGGAGAGAAGTTTTGCTTTGATGGCTTCATACTCAGGAAATTCACTTCCCATCGGTTTGGGGAAGATGTCAGAGACTCCGGCTTGGAGGAGGGCGAAGACATTTTTGGTGTCGTCGGATTTGACGGAGTTACTGAGTACCAGAATGGGGCGGGGGAAGTTTGCCATTACTTGCTTTGTCAATTCCAAACCATCGACTGGCTCCATGTGGAAGTCGGTACAAATGACGGTAGGGTTGAGACGGGGAATCATGGCTAGAGCTTCTTGCCCGTTACGAGCAGTACCAACGATTTCTACTTCAGGTACGCTTTTGAATAAGCGTTGGAGTAGTTCCATTGCTACGGGAGAGTCTTCAACTAAGAGAACTTTGGTCGGGGCCATTTTAGATTAACCTGGTAAGTGTTTCGAGTAAGAGTTGTTGGTCAAAGTCGCCTTTCGTAAGATAGGCATTTGCCCCAGCTTGAAAACCGCGATCGCGATCGGCGGTTTGAGCCAGGGTGGTGACGAGCACCACTGGGAGGTACTCGTATTCGGCGTGTTGACGGATCTGAGCGGTAAGTTCCAATCCATTCCACCGAGGCATTTCTACATCGGAGATGACAAGATCGAATTTACCTGCTTGGAGTTTTTCCCAGCCTTCCAAGCCGTCACTGGCTACTGTGACTTGGTAGCCAGCCCCGCCTAAGATTCGACGCATTTGAGTGCGAATCACGAGTGAGTCTTCCACCAGTAATAATGATGGTGAATCCACACTGACTAGATCTGATGACTCGACGATCGATGCTGATGACACTGGGGTACCACCTGCCGCAGTCGCAAATAGATCGATCGGATTGAGTACCAGACAGACTTCTCCTGTGCCCAAAATAGTCGCCCCAGAAATGTGGGGGACATTTTTGAGCACGGGGTGGGGTGCTTCGATCGTCACGAGTTGCCGATCGCGGATACTATCTACCAGTAGTGCCAATTGTTGCTGTCCAGATTTAAGTAGGATACAAGCAACAGTATTGGTCGTGCGATGAATACTACTGGGAGAGGCGGGGGCGATCGTCGGGAGTCGGAGCAAATCCGCCAGCCAAGCTACTGTAATCGTTTTTCCCGCGATCGTCGTGGTGGAAGTACCCCCCAGAGCGAAGATATCCGCTTTGTCGAGCAATAACATCCGATCGACATATTCCATCGGTAATGCGTAGATCCGATCGCCAACGGAGATCATCATCACTTGCTCACTACCGATCGAGTGACTGAGCTGGATCTTGAAGGTACAACCCTTCCCAGGAAACGATGTTACCTCCACTGAACCCTTGAGTCGTTCGACATTGGTACGCACGATATCCAGCCCCACACCGCGCCCTGATAGCTCTGTAACCCGCGATCGAGTCGAAAAACCAGGCGCGAAGATCAGCGATTGGATTTGGCGATCGTCCATTGTCGCTAGTTGATTTTCGGTATACAAACCCCGTTTAATGGCTGTAGCTTTAATCCGTTTTAAATCCAATCCCCGCCCATCGTCAAGGATCTCGATCGTGGTTTGGTTTCCAGTTTGACGTACCTGAATCATCAGAGTTGCCCCTGGTGTTTTGCCCTGCTGCTGGCGTTCTAAAGGGGTCTCAATGCCATGATCGATCGCATTTCGCAAAATATGCATCAATGGGTCTTTGATCTCCTCCAGGAGCCGTTTATCGAGGAGTAAGTCACCACCCTCGATCGCCAAATTAATTTCTTTTGACTGTGTTTGCGCCAAATCTCTCACCATTCGCGGAAAGAGTTTGAAAATTGTTGTCAGGGGTAAGAGTCTGAGTTGTTTTACGCCCGATTGTAGAGCTGAGGTGACAAGATCCAGTCGGGAACTATCGCCGCCCATGAGTTGTTTGAATTTCCCGACTAATTTACCCATTTGTTCCCACTGTTGATGAGTGCGATTTAGATGGTGGTGAAGTGGGGATGCTGGGGGGAGTTGCTCAATGTAGGTTTGGATCTGGCGATAGTCGTTACTACCACTATCCCAGAGTTGGAATAGGGTTTCGATATCTGTCAATCGACTGGCGATTTGTTGGTTGATGACATCGATCTCACCTGTTTGTGCCATTAGTGCGTCGAGTTGACGCGCTTCGACGCGGATGGTGTCGATTTGCTCGGTAGTTGTGGCTGGAGTGGCGATCGGCTGGGCGATCGAGGGGCTGGTTGGTTCGATTTTTGCCGAGATCGACTCATCATCGAAGTTGGGGAATAGATCTGCTTCGCTATCGATAAATGATATTCGTTGGCGATCGATCGCGCTGTCTTTGATGGGGAGGATTTCAAAGTCGGGTTCGATCGAAAATGCCAGATCGTCAGATTTTAAGCTTGAATCGTAGTTCGATGGCAATAGAAGATCGTCGATTGCCGTTTGCTCCCTGTCTTTAAGAGCAGGCAGATCGAAGATCGACGATTCTGGATTCTCGATCGCGGGAATTAGATCGAAATCCTTGAATACCATACCGAGATCCAAGTCTGGGCGGGTGGAGTCTGTTTGGGAGGGGGAGAGGGGGGGTAGCCATAGATCTGGGGCTGTACTTGAATTTTCAGTCAGCAGATCGAAGTCTGACAGGATCGGATCGGTACCAAATAGTCGATCTTCATCAAGTTGAGGCGGTGCAATCAGTTGAGGCGATCGAGCCGGAGGGTTTGATCTTCCAGCATCACCCATCAGAGTTGCCAATACCTGAAACATATTCACCTGATGGGGTTCTCCCGTCACAGCAGTATGTGCCAATTGTTTGATCGTATCCAACCCTTTATAAAGTCGATCTGACAATACTCGATCGACTCTCTCATGACCCTTGGAAATGGGCACTAGACACTCTTCAATTTGATGGAGGAGAGTTTCGACATCTTCTACCCCCAACATCCGCGAGTCGCCCTTGAGGGTATGAGCAGCGCGTAATAAATCCTTGAGTGGATCGATATTTTCGGGATTTTTTTCCAATTCCATCAATGCGGATTCGATCGACTGAATATGTTCTGTTGCCGAAGTTTTGTACAGATCTCTAAGTTCTTCGTCATCAATGTACATAGGGGGTAGGGGATAGGGGATAGGGGTTAGGGGTTAGGGGGTAGGGGTTAGGGGGTACGGGTTAGGGTTTGGCTAGTTGACAGAATCTCGATTATCTTCTCTCTAACTGCCTAACTTTGCTTTCAGGGCTTTTTGTAATCCACGGATTGTCTTACTAGTTTCCGTTAACGCAGCTAAAGTCTTTTCTACATCATCATTACTAATATATTCAAGTCGATTAGATAATAAAATTTGGGTTTCGAGTTCACAAATAGAACCAAAGGCAATAGCAATAAAGTGCAGAAACTCTTTGGTTGAATCTCTAGCATGTCCTTCAGCTAGGTTCGAGGGAACAGAAATAGCAGATCGGCGAATTTGGCTAGTCAATCCATAAGTTTCAGTTTTCGGGAAAGAATTTGTCAGTAAATAAATACGTTCTGTCAAATCCATGCCCAATTGCCAAGCCCTTAATTCTCGAAAGCTACTAATACCCATCTATCGATCTACTCCTTATAAAACATATAAAAGTCACTGAACAGGGAAAAGTGCGTGAGCACTATCCCCTATCCCCTATCCCCTATCCCCTATTCCCTAAACCACTGCTGCTTTTAGTTCATCTGCTACTTGAGTTAATTCTCTGGTAGTCATTTTTACTTGGTGCATACCGACGGCACTTTCTTGAGAACCTTGGGAAATCATCGTCATCGAGTTAAGTACTTGTTGAATGGCGATCGCTTGTTGTTTGGCACTGGTGGAAATTTGTTGAGAATTCAAAAATACGTTATTGACTGCATCTGTCACGCCGAGGAATGTAGAAGCGGTTTCTTCGGCCAGATTAATACCTTCTTTTACTGTTTTCGTACCTTCATCTGTTACCATAACTGTCCGGTTAATTGCTGTTTGAATATCTTCTGCTAGGGCATTAATTTTATCGGCAGATTTTTTACTTTGGTCGGCTAGTTTCCGAATTTCTCCCGCAACTACGCTGAATCCTTTACCTTGTTCTCCGGCACGAGCTGCTTCTACTGCTGCGTTAAGTGCGAGCATATTCGTTTGACTCGCCAAATCTGCTACGAGGTCAGATACTGTCGTAATTTGTCCGGTTTGTTCGCTGAGATTGACAATTTGTTGAGCAATATTATCTACTTTTGTTTGAAGTCCATTCATTCCTTCTAGGGTTTGTCTTACCGATCGCGTTCCTTCTTCGGCGAGGGAAAGTGCTTGACGAGCACCATTAGCTGAAGCTTCAGCTTGTTCGGCAGATTGAACTGATATTGCTCCCAATTGATTGACAGTATTACTTGTTTCGATCGCCGAGTTTGCCTGAATGTTTACTGTTAGTTCTTGCATTTGGACTGTATCGACGATCGCTCCAGAAGAGTTGACGATCGTATCTGCCATATCAATGATGAATTTAGTGGCTCGATTTCCTAGCAATAGTGATAAACTAATGGTTGTTGCACCTGCGGCTAACATGCCTAATACAAGTAGCAACAGAATTTGATTATCTTTTCCATTAATAATATCTGTCGATTTTGAGATAATGATACCTAAGTTACTATCACCCAATCCTTCTTTACTAGTAACACTATTAATCGAAATTAATTCTCGATCGCTGCTAATTTTGTTTGTGTCAACGATTGTCACAGATTTTTCGCTATCTTTTAATTTCTCATAACCAGAAAAGATATTCGCTTCTCGACCAATCGTCTCGCCTTCAGTTGCTAAAATAAATTTATTTGTGTTTTTATCGATAATATGCAGCTTATTATTATTAGAACTGTACGGTGTCGCAACTAGTTTGAGTGAATCAATGGGCATTCTCACCCAAACGATCGCTACCAATTGTCCAGTAAGATTATCTTTTGCTGGAGCAGAAAAATAAATTGACGATCGCTTAGTATCTTTATTTGTCTCGATCTTACTGATATAAGCTTTCCCACTTTTTGCTGTCTGAAAATATGCTTTGCTAGTCTGACTTTCATTGCTAGTTCCCTTGGAGCCAGCGATAATATTACCATTGATATCGACGATGGCCATAGCGTCAAAGATTTTGGATCGATCGAGATAGTCATTTAGAAAATTTTCCTTGTATTCCCTGGTCAATGATTGAACAATTTTTGTCTCTTTTACTAATGGTAAATCTGCCAGAGTTTGAGTATCTTTTAACCGTAAGTCAAGAAAACGAGCTACCGAATCTGATAAGATGGTGGTGACTAGCTGTTGGTTTTTCTCTTCTGTATCTTGCAAATTATTATGAGAAATAACATATGCCAATGTTCCCACCCCAACTACAGGCAAGAGCGATAAGAACACCGCCGCACCGATTGCTTTGACTTTGAAAGGTAGGCTATTAAACTTAGATTGAAAATTGGTAGTAAATGTATTTAGCATAGTAGTTAGATATTGAATATTGATGAGTAAATTTGAAGTTGGATAGCCGATCGGGTTTTTAAAAAGAACTTGGCTTTAATCTAGACGGTTGGGATGAATTCCCCCATGAAGCAATCCGCTTCCCTTCCGTTAAAGATGTCTAAGGGTTGAATGTGAGAAAATCAAGCATTTAATTAACTTCACTGACAATCTCCAACCCAATAGCTCTAATTCAGCACTGCTTTTAGTTCATCGGCGATTTGATTAAGTTCTCTGGTAGATGTTTTGACACGGTGCATCCCGACGGCACTTTCTTGAGAATCTTGGGAGATAATTGTCATCGCACCCAGTACTTCTTGAATTGCCGTTGCCTGTTGTTTCGCACTCGCAGAGATATTTTGAGAGTTTAGAAACACATTGTTGACGGCATCTGTTACCCCAACAAAAGCAGCGGCGGTATTTTGAGCTAGTTGAATCCCTTCGGTGGCAGTTTTGGTACCTCGATCTGTTACCATCACAGTGCGATTAATTGCTGTCTGAATGTTGGTAGATAGAGTATTAATCTTCTCCGCAGATTTTTTACTTTCTTCGGCTAGTTTGCGAATTTCTCCCGCAACTACACCAAATCCTTTCCCCTGCTCTCCCACCCGTGCTGCTTCTACAGCGGCTTTGAGTGCGAGCATATTGGTTTGCTTGGCTAGATCTGATACCAGATCGGATACATTTGTAATCTGCCTGGTTTGTTCGCCGAGATTGACGATTTGCTCGGCAATCTCATCTACCCTGTCACGCAAACCCGAAATCCCTTCTAGGGTGTCTCTTACTGACTGTGTACCTTCTTCGGCGAGAGCAAGTGCTGATTGCGCTCCATCGGCTGAGGCGTTGGCTTGTGTGGCTGTTTCGATGGAGATGATCTCTAGTTTATTGATGGTATCGGCGGTGGTGATGGCGGAGTTGGCTTGTTGGTTGACAGCGACTTCTTGAGATTGCACCGTATCGATAATTTCATTAGCAGAGGTGGTGATTGTTTGAATTGTGCGCTGGAGATATTTGGTAATTCGATCGATTAGAAAAGTCGCTCCAGCGACGGTCAATATTGTGCTTAAAATTGTCTCGATTAAAATCGTCAGTAATAGTGTATTCAAGTTGGCATTAGCAACATCTTCATCAATGACTGAAAATGCCGTCCATGGGAGTTCTTCCATTCCTTCGAGTTTTTGCAAGGGAGCTGCAATGATTGCCTCTCTTTGACTATTGCTCGTGGTATTTTGGTGAGAGACTAGTTCACCTGTTTCCCGTGCTTTACTCAAGTCTCGATCTTCTGATTTGCCTGCATATTCACCATTTGAACTGATGAATACTTTACCACTTTGACGATCCAAAATATGGTAATCTTCATTTTGATTAGCATAGTTTTTTAATGCTGTATCTATCCGCTCGACTGGTGCTCTAGTTCTCACTACGCCGATGGTTTGACCAGTTGTGAGGTCTTTAATCGGTGCGGCGAAAAATATAGATATTTTGCCCGTATATCTACTAGGCTCTGGATCAGAAATAACTGCCTTACCAGTTTTCAGAGCATCTTGAAAGTATTGACGATCGAGATGATTTATTTTGGTTAATGGTTGACCTTTACTTTGAGCGATTAAATTACCTTTTAGATCGAAGACGGCAATACTATCATAAGCCTGATAACTACTGACAAATCGATCTAATAACTGATTCTTAGTAGCTAAAGAAGTCAACCCAGATACTTTAGCATCGGCAAAGACTGGTAGTGCAGATAAGATTTGAACATCTCCATTTCGCTCAAAGATAAATCGGTTGAGTCGATCGGCGATATCTTGTGCCCTTGTCTTTTGAGTCTTAATAGTTTGTTGTTGAGCCGAATGACGTGCCTGCTGATAATTAAGTAAACCGATTGAACCGATCGGCACAACTCCGAGGACGATCGCTAGGGCTGTTACCTTATATTTGAAGGAGATATTCGTTACTCTCATCCATAAATTGGTTTGCATAAAGTTTGGGTATTGATGGGATGATGTGAATTAAAAATATAAATATAGCGATCCTAAATGAGAATCTAGATCTTTATTTTCCTATCTCTGCGCCCTCTGCG
>JANMEL010000161.1:0-7496 GCA_031376885.1 Chamaesiphon sp. OTE_70b_metabat_96
CGGGGGGACTGGGGGACGGGGGGACGGGGGGACTGGGGAACTGGCAGTTCGGCTACGCTCACTGACCAGGGACTGGGAGACTGGGGGACTGGGGGACTGGGAGAGAGATTGGTAGAATGGGTGTGATGGATATAAGGGGGTTAAATGTCAGAATCGAGTCAGCTCAAACAATTTCGGCTCATGTCAGAATATAATTCTTTGATGAACGACAGGTTTTATCGGGTGGTTGGAACTTTGAGTGTAGAGGAGCGGGAGCGAGATTTGGGGGTATTTTTTCGATCTATTCATGGCACCTTAAATCATATTTTATTGGCCGATCGAATTTGGATGGGTAGATTTGCCACATGTACCGCGCATAAATTTAGTAGTTTGGAAAACGCGAAGTTAATTTTTGAGTTTGAGTCATTGAAACAGATTCTCTATGCAGACTTTGATGAATTGCAACGCGAACGCAACATCACCGATAAATCGATCGAACAGTGGCTGCAAGAACTAACTCCAGAAATATTAGCAACCTCGTTGCATTATACTAACAGTAGTGGTGTCGAGCGATCGCATGAGCTTTGGTTTGCCTTGACGCATTTTTTCAACCATCAGACTCATCATCGCGGACAAATTACGGCACTTTTGAATCAATTAGGTCGAGATTATGGGGTGACAGATTTTCCAATTATGTACGATTTAGCTCAGGGTGTGGTGTAAATTAGAACGAATGAAGACGAAAAAACAATTTGGCCAACATTGGTTGAGAAATGAGCGAGTACTCGATCGAATTATTCAAGCCGCAAATCTCACACCACTCGATCGAGTCCTAGAAATCGGCCCTGGTACTGGTATTCTCACACGTCGTTTAGTAAGTGCTGCAAGTGCGGTGGTAGCGGTGGAGATCGATCGAGATCTCTGTGCTCTATTAGTCAAGAAGATGGGAAATATCGACAATTTTCTCTTATTGGAAAATGACTTCCTCAATCTCGACTTGGAAGGCACATTAACAGACTTCCCCAACTTCCAGAAAACAAATAAAGTCGTTGCCAATATTCCCTATAATATTACTGGCCCAATTTTAGAAAAACTATTGGGTAATATTCTCCATCCAGCCGATCGACCATTTGAATCGATCGTCTTATTAGTTCAGCGAGAAGTAGCAGATAGATTATATGCAAAACCGAGTACCAAAGCGTTTGGAGCTTTATCAATTCGAGTTCAATATTTGGCTCATTGTGAATTAATTTGCCCTGTATTAGCGCGGGATTTCTCACCACCACCCAAAGTAGATTCGGCTGTTGTCAGACTTACACCCAGAAAATTAGATATCGCAGCAACATCACCGAAATTATTAGATAATTTAGTCAGATTGGGATTTGGTACCCGTCGAAAAATGCTGCGAAACAATCTTCAAAGTGCGATCGATCGGGAAGAATTAATTCCACTACTAGAAAAATTGGATCTCAGTGCTGAAGTTCGCGCTGAGGATTTGAGTTTGGAGCAATGGATTCAACTATCTAATTTGGTACTGGTTGAATTGGATTTGTCTAGATCTGGTACGAATGTGGATCTGCTATTACCGCGATAGCTTTAATTGAATATGCCAATCGTCAAGTACAAATCGATAAGTTGTTGAAAGGGATCGAGCGGATAAATCCTACTCGTTACAATGACTATCGAAATCTAATTGGAGCGGAAATCGAGCCAACACAACCAGCTCCAGCTCCAGCTCCAACTCCAGCCCCAGCTCCAGCTCCAGCTCCAGCTCCAGTACCTTCGATCGTCCCCACGAAATGTATTCTAGTGCTGGCGGCAAATCCAGCGGGTACCGCTGGATTGAATTTGGCAGCAGAGGCGCACAAAATTGTGGCACGGTTGCAGGAAGGAGCAGAGGGAAAACATTACTTTGTTCGATACATGGAACAGAGTAGCGCGGAGAATTTGAGCAAATATTTATTAGCACATAAACCTGTTATCGTTCATTTTGTTGGACATGGGAATCGTAGAGGGGAAATTTTGCTCACAAATGAGCACAACGAATCTCAACCAGTCACCCCGTCAGCTTTTGCGAAATTATTTGCGATATTGGGTGAGAAAGGTGAAAAAATCGAGTGTGTAGTGCTAAATTGTTGCTTTTCGTTAGAAATGGCGGAGGCATTGGAGCAACACGTCCGTTGTACGATCGGCATGAACTCAAAAATTGACGATCGATCTGCCGTAACATTTTCCGGCGGCTTTTATCGAGGATTGGCTTTCGGCAAAGGCTACTATCAAGCCTTTAAGCTAGGATGCAATGAGATCGAACTATCGAACCTTCCAGATGCTGATGTGCCTAAGTTTAATAGTATCGACCCGACGATATATGACTCAAAGCCAAAGTATGTTAATCGTAGTTTGCCAACTTTATATCCAGTTTGGTATGGTACCAATCGCAAATTAGTCGCTCCAAAGGATATCAGTCAAGGGTTTGGGGGAGAGCGGGATAGTCAGATTCACTATGGTTATTGTCAAGTCTCCGTGCCAGAATCTCACGAAATTGGTTCGACGGGATCGAAATGGTGGAAAAGATTATTACAAGGAAGTGACGATCGATTGACACTAGATCGATCGAGTCTCCAACTCTTGGATGAAATCAACTTCTTTGGCAGCATCAAATCTGCTCTCCAAGAGCGCGAATTGGACGAGCGATCGGCGTTGGTCTTCATTCATGGGTTCAATGTCAGTTTTGAGTCCGCAGCTATCCAGGCGGCGCAAATTGGGTTCGATCTCCAAGTGCCTGGGATTATGGCATTCTATAGTTGGCCATCATTGGGCAAATTGACTGGATATGCCGCAGATGAAGCAACTATTGGCGCGAGTGAAAAATACATCACAGAATTTTTGGTCAATTTAGCGGACAATGGCGGCATCGACAAAATCCACATTATCGCTCATAGTATGGGCAATCGTGGCTTGTTGGGGGCAATGCAGCGAATTTTGGCACAAGTTGGCGCGACGAATCCAAGTATCTCCTTCGGGCAGATATTTCTGGCGGCTCCTGATGTAGATCCTGATACTTTCCAGGATTTGGCGGTAGCTTATCAACATCTGGCGGAGCGGACGACACTTTATGTTTCGGACAAAGACAGAGCGTTGAAAGCATCGAGGATTATTCACAATTTTCCTCGTGTGGGATTTTTTCCACCCGTGATGACTTACGCAGGGATAGATACGGTAGAAGTTTCTAATATCGATCTCACTTGGCTCGGACATGGTTATATTTCTGATGCTAAGGAAGTCCTGCAAGACATGCACGAATTACTGATGGGAAATACTCCACCAAAACAGCGATTTGGATTGCGATCGATCTCAACTAAAGATCGTCCCTATTGGCAAATTGGTAAGTAAATAACTAGATAGTGGGGACTACCCACTACCTAAATTGGAAGGTATGGTTTGTAAATTTGATCTATTATCGCCAAGGTTACACGAATAATAATGGGACATAAGCTGGGCAAGATTCGAGAATTGATTGATGAAGCACTTAGCCCTGAAGAATTTGCCGATCTGTGCTTTGATGATGATGCTTTTCGGGCTGTTTATAATAAATGTGATGGGCAGAGTCGAAGTAGCAAAATTCGATCGCTAGTTGACTATGCCTCTAGGCATGATCGAATGGATGACTTGTTGAAGCTGATAGAAGGTAAAAATAAACCTTGCTTTGGTAAGTATCGTCATGAAATCAAAGATTTCGTTCCGAATGAAATAAAATATTTTGATTTAAATCAATCAATTGAGAAGTCTTGGGAGGGAATTTATCACAAAAAAGGTGTAATTGCATTATCAGTTACTTGCAGTGACAATACGTTGATACACAACTTTTCCACTCGCCTCAAAGAGAAACTTTCTAAGAAAAATAAGAATAAGGTTGACCTTGAGACACAACAGATATACAACCCGGCACAAAAAACTATCGCTCAAATAGTTGAAACTATCAGCAAACGGACAGTAAAAGTAAGGAAAGGTAGCACCAGGATCTTTCCGATCTTTGTAGATGACCGCGATCCGAGCGAACTTTGGACGTGCATCCAGAAATCTTTCCAAAATAAGTTAGATTTCTGTTTGGTTGTCATTATTTTCAGCAATTTAAGTTATCTCTCTATGTCTAATGATGTGATTGTAATAAATCCAGAATTCAAGGTATCTCACCTTTGTTATTGGATTGACGATTTAACTGAAAAATTGAACAGTAAACAAACAACTGAAGAATGGACAACAATAAGCGATGATTGGAAAGAGAGAGCGATAGAATATTGCGAACCAGACAATATGGGTAATTTAAATATAAAATTAGTCTACAAGCATCTTGAGGAAACACAATCTTCGATCCAGGAAGATGACGCAAAAATATCACCAGAAGAATTCAAAAAAGTTTTAAATATAATCGCACCAAGAAAATACTCTCATGTCTAAACGCAAGATCGATAATTCTATAGCATTTTCAAAAATTGATTACGCTGAACAACCACCTACAAAGGAGATTGAAGATCCAAATGTGGTGGGAAAATTTGAGACAAAGGAAGTTAACAAGGAACCTTATTTATTTGATGATAAATTAAAACAAGCGATCGATCTAGCTATCGCCTTGGGTCGTCCGTTGTTATTGGAAGGTGAGCCAGGTTGTGGGAAAACAAGTTTGGTATCTGCTGTTGCTTATGCACTGGGATTACCTCTAGAGATAAATTATGTCAAATCTACTAGTCGGGCAAAAGATTTGTTCTATACCTATGATGCAATAAATCGCATCTATGATGCTCAGATTAAGGAAGAAAAGAGCAAAGAAATAGTAAAGTATATTAAGTTTGCTCCATTAGGTCGGGCGATCGCTAGAGCAGCACTAAATCCAGGACGTAGATCGGTTGTCTTAATCGATGAAATTGACAAAGCGGATCTGGATTTCCCCAACGATCTATTGTGGGAGCTAGATAAGTTGGAGTTTAAGATCGATGAAATTCCTGAGCATACTTATCGTGTGGGTGACAATCCTCATCTGCGGCCGATCGTCATCATCACCAATAATGGAGAAAAAACTCTACCTGCGGCTTTTTTGAGGCGGTGTATCTTTCACTATGTTGAGTTCCCTGAAAATAACGATCGATTGCAGGAAGTTTTGAAAGTTCATGAGTTCCAAAATATTGAGCTGAGTAAAAAAGCGATCGAGATAGTACTCCAACTTCGCAAACTAAATCTGAAGAAAAAGCCTGGATTGAGCGAACTTGTGGATTGGGTAGGTTATCTCGAAGCTGTGAAAATGCCGATCGAACAGTTCAAACAACTTCCCCATGTTGGTGCTTTACTCAAACATAATAGCGATGTCGATCTGGCAAAGTCACATTGTGAAGTTGACTCTGGGGATAATGTATGAGTGAGCCGCCAATACTAATACCAAAGATCTGGGATTTGGTTCAGATGCTCCGTCGTCGGGGGGTGTCGATCGGTATAGATGATTATGCAGATCTTCAACAGTCTCTCAGAGCTGGATTTGGCTGGAGTTCTAGGGAGGAATTTGTCGATCTGTGCAGTTCCCTCTGGGCAAAGTCCCCAGAAGAGCGAGAGCTTTTGGCTGAGTTACTCGAACAGCTTTTGCCGAGCAAGGAATGGAACTATTCTCTCCCCAAAGCAGAAGTTGCAGAACCACTGAAACCGTTAGACGGAGGTGGTACTTCGGATGGAAATTCATCTGAGTCTAATAATTCATCTGAGTCTAATCAGACTAAAGTAAAAAATCCGCCAGAACCGGAAAAAGAACAAGCAGATCTCGAAGCGAAGAAGTCTCCAGGTGGTTTACCAAAAATTGATTTTAAAGGGGTGGAAATGTCCGATCGTCGATTTATATTTGTGCCCCAATTTCCCGTCACAGATCGGGAAGTCGCTCAGATATGGCGAAGATTGAGACAGCGGGTTGATGTGGGTACGGCGACAGAATTGGATATTCCAGGGACGATCGATCGGTGGGGTCGATCGGGAATCCTGACTAATCTGGTGCTACGCCCTCGACAGCGGAATGTGGCTAGATTGCTCATTTTGGTCGATCGACAGGGTTCGATGGTGCCATTTCACAGCTTCTGCGACCATGTTTGTCGATCGATCGGCAAGTCGAGTCAATTGGGCGAAACAACGATCTACTATTTCCATAATCTCCTCGCTGAGGGTGCAGATGAGGATGTATTAGATCCTCTCGCGGGACAATTATTTCCCAGTCTCGACCCGATTTTAGGCGATATCCGCCCATGCTCCGAGGGAGATATTTATACCGATCGCGATTTGCTCGACCCCATAGAGTTGAAAGATGTGCTGGAACTTCACGCACGGGATTCATCGGTGCTGATCGTTAGTGATGCTGGAGCGGCTCGAAGTGGCTATCGAGTCTCGCGGTTGCTAGAGACGATCGCTTTTATGAAAGCTCTTCAGACATATACGTCTCGCTATGTCTGGCTAAATCCCCTCGCCGAAACCCATTGGCGGGGGAAGAATAATACGGCGGGACAAATCGCTCGTCACATCCCGATGTTTTCACTAGATCGAGAGGGAATGGAACGATCGATTAGTGTTTTGCGCGGACAAGAATATCCCATTGAAAAATCTATCTAGGTGTCGATCGTGTCAATCAAACTGGCGGAAAAACGGGTAAGAGATTTTGGACACAAATACGGCGATCGCGCCCTAGAGCTAGCTTGTCATGCTGCCCTTCCAGTAGCTTTTAATGCCGAGCTACTGCATCTATTGCGAATCAATTTCTTTGTCGATACCTCGGCAGATTTAGACTATGATGCCGAGTTTCAATTGCTATTGTCGCCCCTATGTCGAGAGATTGATGAAGACTTGTATGAGATCGAACCAGAAATTCGGAATGTTTTATTACCGATATTGCAGCCGATCGATTATGGTGCCAGAGTGAAAGAGGTGGCTAGTTTGCTCAAGCAATATATTGACGATCTCGATACTCCGTGGAAAGATCGGGTAGAACTCCAACGTGCTCAACAATTGACAGTATTTCACAATCTCGATCGAGAAAAGTGTAGAGAGTGGCTAAAAGTAAACGAATCGCAGATCGGCGCGGGAGATCGGGATTGGTATGTAGCGATGAAGAAAGATATCGATCGCCAAAACGAGATCACTGATTTTGTAACTATAAAACCCGATTTCGACGATTTCGACGATTCATCGACTTCCCTAAATCTTCGTAACAAAGGGCTGTTTAGCATTCCCCCTGAAATTACGAAACTTACCCAGCTTGAGTACCTCGATCTCAGTGGTAACAACATTGTAGAAATCCCCGAAGCGATCGGCAAATTAACCAATCTGACCAGACTTGACCTCGAAAACAATCAAATCACCATCATCCCCGAAGCGATCGGCAAATTAACCAATCTGACCAGACTTGACCTCTATGACAATCAAATAGTCACCATCCCCGAATCGATCGGCAATTTAACCAATCTCACCGAACTTCAGCTCTATAACAACCAAAT
>JANMEL010000163.1:0-6298 GCA_031376885.1 Chamaesiphon sp. OTE_70b_metabat_96
CTCACATCCGTTGATAATAAGGTCCAAGTCTCTGAGCCATATAGAAAGATTGGTACAATGCTAGTATTGTATATTCTTACTATATAAAGCTGTTGCGGATTTTTACCCAACCACCCCCCCACCCTGCCACCCCCCCACCCCTCCACAACCCACTCAACCATGTAAAAAATAAACTTCTCTACCCCCAGCGGCTTTCCCGAATTTTTACCTGGGGAGAAAAGATTGGAGCAGCATCTGATGGATACGATTCGGGGGGTATATGAGAGTTATGGCTTTACACCGATCGAAACACCTGCTGTAGAGCGGCTAGAAGTCCTCCAGGCGAAGGGAAATCAGGGCGATAATATAATTTATGGTTTGCAGCCAATTCTACCGCCCAATCGCCAAGCAGAGCGAGATGAGGCGGGGAGGGGCGATAGTGGTTCGGAAGCGCGAGCACTGAAATTCGATCAAACTGTTCCTTTGGCGGCTTATATTGCGCGTCATCTCAACGATTTACAGTTTCCGTTTGCTAGGTATCAGATGGATTTGGTATTTCGGGGGGAGCGGGCAAAAGATGGACGCTATCGTCAATTTCGCCAGTGTGATATTGATGTTGTGGGTAGAAAGGATTTGAGTTTGCTTTATGATGCTCAGATGCCTGCAATTATCGCTGAGATTTTTAGTCGAATTAATATCGGTGAGTTTCTAATTAGGATTAATAATCGGAAGGTTTTAACTGGTTTTTTTAGTTCGTTGGGTGTGTCTGCCGATCGAATTAAAATATGTATTAATATTATCGATACTCTGGAAAAAATTGGAGTTGCAAAGGTATCGATCGGTTTGGCGACTCAAGGCTTATCACCGGAACAGGCACAGCAAACGATCGATTTTATCAATATTAAGGGTGATGTCGATCGAGTCCTATTCGCGCTGAATGAGTTTGCGGCTAAATTAACCGATGCGGAACAATTTAAGCTAGGAATTGAGGAATTGACTACGGTAATTAATGGTGTGCGAAATTTAGGCGTACCCGCAAACCAATACTGTATCGATTTGTCGATCGCTCGTGGATTAGATTACTATACAGGTACGGTTTACGAGACTACCCTGATCGGACATGAAGCACTAGGTAGTATTTGTTCTGGCGGTCGATATGAGGAGTTAGTCGGTACATTCATCGGTGAAAGTATGCCTGGTGTCGGGATATCGATCGGACTTACTCGGCTGATCTCTCGGTTACTAAAAGCTAATGTTTTGCAGCCATTGGCTCCAACACCGACTCAAGTAATGGTCTTAAATCTTCAAGAAGATTTGATGCCCATTTATCTCCAAGTTTCCCAACAACTCCGTCAAGCTGGGATCAAGGTTGTTACTGCTTTTGATAAACGCCCGCTCAAAAAACAATTCGCCCTTGCTGATAAACAAGGGATAACATTCTGTGTCGTAATTGGCGAAGAGGAAGCAGCTAATAAACAGTGTAAATTGAAAAATATGACTAATGGCGAACAGATAGAGATTTCGATCGATGATTTAGCAAATGAGCTAAAACAGCAATTGGGCTGAGTAGAATCTCACAAAGTTATTAGAGTTGCTGGCTAGTCTCCCCTTAGAGGGAGGAAAGCTCTGTGGTTACTGTATTAACCCAAGTTGCTAGTTACAGTTTTGGGGCAGGCGCGGTGTGGGGCGGGGGGGTTGTGTGGGGGGTGTGGGGAGAAAAGGAAGCATGAAAGAAGCCTCTACGCTGGTACTTATGATGCTCGAAAGTTCTCCTCCCATCCCTCCCCATCCTCCCACACCCCCTCCCCCTCTAAAAAACTATAACTAGCAACTTACGTTATTAGGGCTGATTAGACAGATAGTTAGAATTGATTACACCATCTATAGCGTGAGAAAATAGTCAAGCTCCCATATACAATAGTGGCAAATTAGTTTCGATCGAGTTTGGGATTTTTGGATAAGTTTCGATTAGAATATGAATCCGCCCTCACGAAACTCCTCTCATTCATGGATCGATCCGATCTACATCCTATTCACCATACAGAGTTAATTGGTACTAGTGGTATCGATCCGTCATTAGTAGCTTTGAACTTTGTATCTATAGCCGGAAATTCTGTGTACGATCGATTGTTGATCTCTCCCGAACTTCCACGCAATAATATCGGCCAAATAACGCCAAGTTGGATGCGAAGATATCACCATTGTACCAAAGGTGGTTGGTGGTGCAGTGGACTGGATCCTTTGAATAATTGGCAATCAATGGAATGGGGTACTTTCAAGCCAGATTTGCCAATCGATAATCAAGATAATAAAGCGATCAAGTATGAGCATCCACCCCATACGCCTAATCGATTGTTTTGCTTGCGAGTAACTCCAGAAATTTGGCGACAAACAGCCAAGTTATTTAAAATAAAATTAGCGTCTGAAATTGAGGTCGATCTACATGGGGCAGTAATTGGATATTGGCAGTGGATTATTGATAACCAAATTTCAATTATTTTGTGTGAAGGGGTGAAAAAAGCAGCTACTCTACTGAGTTATGGCTATCCGGCGATCGCTTTACCAGGTATCAATAGCGGCTATCGAGTGGTTCGAGATCTCAATGGTAATACTATCAGTAGATATCTAATTCCCGAACTAAGAATTTTTGCCAATCGCTGCAAAAATATCTATATCTGTTTTGACTATGAGCATGTACCTCGGAAGGCAAAATTAGTCGATCGGGCAATCGTCAGTTTGGGGGAGTTATTTCAACAGTCCGATTGTACCGTCAAAGTAATTCGATTACCAGGGGCAGAAAAAGGTGTAGATGACTTTATTACTGCTCGCAAAATTGAGGCATTTCGACTCATATATCAACAAGCATTAGATTTGGAAATAGATCTAGCTCAATCCAAACAACATAGCGAACTAACGTACATACCGAACCTGTCGATCGATAGTCGTTATTTGCACAATCTGGGTTTGCCGAAGACAGGTATTATCGGAATTAAATCACCGAAAGGTACTGGCAAAACTACCGCTTTGATTCCAGTAGTTGTAGCAGCACAATCGAACGATCGACCAGTATTGTTATTGACACATCGAATTCAATTGGGTAGATTTTTGTGCGATCGAGTTGGAGTCAATTGGATCGATAGACGAATTTCCAATCACAGTACAAATAGCCTCGGTTTGTGTCTGGATTCACTCTGGAAAATAAATCCGGCTGATTGGGATGGTGCTACCCTAATTTTGGATGAAGTCGAGCAATCTTTATGGCATTTACTGCATAGCTCTACTTGTAAAAAGAAGCGGCTGGCGATTTTGAAAACCTTTGGGAATCTGATTGCGCGAATAGTGGCGACAGGTGGCTTGGTAATCGCTCAGGATGCTGATTTATCCGATCTTTCGATGGATTATCTCAAGCAGTTGGGAAATGCTAGCATTGAACCCTGGATTGTGGTCAATCACTGGCAAGCCGAGCGCGGTTGGGATGTACAATTTTATGATACGCCCAATCCTACCGCACTGATTCATCAGTTGGAACTCGATCTGCGGAATGGTCATAAATGTTATGTTACTACAGATAGTCGATCGGGGCGATATGGTTCGGATACAATCGATCGATATATCAAACAAACACTAAAACAATTGGAAGATTGCTACACCAAAACCCTCGTGGTTTGCAGTCACACGACAAACACTACCGGACATCCAGCGGTGGATTTTGTCTCGGCGATAAATACTCGATCGCCAGAATATGATGCGGTATTTGTGACCCCAACTTTAGGTACAGGAGTAAGTATTGATGTCAAACATTTCGATCGCGTCTATGGCATCTTTCAGGGAGTGATTCCCGATCCTGAAGTTCGTCAAGCACTGGCTAGAGTCAGAGCTAATGTGCCCCGACATATCTGGTGTGCAAAACGGGGGATTGGGGCGATCGGTAATGGTAGCAATAATTATCGCACCCTTGCGAATTGGTATCAAGAAAGTTATAAAGAAAACTATGCTCTGATGTGCCCGATCGCGCACATTGATGTAGATTTGCCATTTATATACGATCCGATTCATTTGCGTACTTGGGCGCGATTTGCGGCGCGAATCAACGCCTCAATTGCTCTCTATCGAGATGCTGTAAAGTCTGGCTTATTAGCTGAAGGGCATAAGGTACAGACGATCGGGGAAGATCGCGATCGGCAAAGTCTACAAGAACTCCGTACTGCACTGATGCACGCTACAAAAGTAGACCCCCAAAAATCGTTAGAAATTATGCGAGAAATTGCCACTTTATATAAGCATAAATCTCAACGAGATCGACAGTGCCATTCGATCGATACTCAAACCCGAAAAATTCAACAACAGGTAAAAATCCAAGCGGCAAGAGCGATTGCAGCAGCTTCAGATATCAATTTGCGTGAGTATCAATATCTAGCGAATAAACGCTTCATGACCGACTTAGAACGCGCTCAAGTCGAAAAGTACAAACTTCAACAACGCTACGGAATTACGATTAGTCCCGAACTCAAATTAAAAGACGATAAGGGTTATTATGGACAACTACTAACTCACTTTTATTTGCTCAATCATCAGCAATACTTACCCCAATCGATTTATTTAGTTTGGGATCGAGATCTTGAAACTAGACCCGATCGAGTATTCTTGCCCGATGCCAACCATCATATTCTCAAAATTCAAGGATTGCTAGCACTAGGAATCGTGAATTTTCTCGATCCAAACCGCGAATTTCAATCTACAGATCCCGATCTAGTTTCACTCAAACGAATTAGTTATCTATGCAGTCAACATATCAAACGAGCGATCGGGATCGATATCCCATATAATACTAGTGGAGAAGTAAACTCGATCGTCATTCTCAATCGGTTTCTGCAACTACTGGGGTTGAAAGTAAAACTAACTCAATCTACCCTTGACGATCCAGGTCAAAAAATCGATATCTACCAACTCGATCGAACATTATTAGATGACGATCGTTGTGAGATTTTCGAGATTTGGCAACGTCAGCAGAGTAGAGAACTTACACTGTCAGCATGAGAAGTCCTTCGGTTATTGCCGTATTGTGTTGAGCGAGAAATTTGTCAGAATAGATTGTAAACCTAACTGTGAATCGCTAAGTAAGAATGAAATTGCCAAAACTAGCTTACCTCATCGCCGCGATCGTCATTATCGTTCAGACATTTCTCCCTTTACCAGTTTTAGCAGCAGTACCAATCGCGGCAATAGCAGGCGATAATAATGGGACTAGCTTTGTCAGTCAGGCTGTCGATCGAGTCGGAGCAGCAGTAGTCCGAATTGATACAGAAAGAACGATTACCCGTCGCATCGATCCGATTTTTGGCGAAGATTCCATGTCGGGATTGTCTCAGCAACAGCGGTTGCGCGGACAGGGTTCGGGGTTTATTATCGATAAAGATGGGATCGTGCTCACGAATGCTCATGTGGTCGATAAAGCTGATAAAGTGACGATCTCGCTCAAAGATGGGCGAAGCTTTGAAGGAAAAGTACAGGGGATAGATAGTGTGACTGATTTAGCTGCGATCGAAATCAGTGGTGCGAAAGATTTACCTGTGGCTACTTTGGGAAATTCAGCTACGATCAAAGTTGGCGATTGGGCGATCGCCGTTGGCAATCCATTGGGGTTGGATAATACCGTTACACTAGGGATTATTAGTACTCTCAAACGTTCTAGTGCAGCGGTTGGCATGACTGACAAACGCCTGGATTTTATCCAAACCGATGCCGCAATCAATCCTGGTAATTCAGGGGGGCCGCTGCTCAATGCTAGCGGGGAAGTAATTGGGATTAATACCGCGATTCGGGCGGATGCAATGGGGATTGGATTTGCAATTCCGATCGATAAAGCCAAAACTATTGCGATAAAATTAGCCCGTGGGGAAAAAGTTTCTCATCCATATTTGGGCGTTCAAATGGTCACACTGACACCAGAAATCGCGATCGAAAACAATAGCGATCCGAATGCACCTTTTCAAGTGCCCGAAATTAATGGAGTGCTGGTGGTGCGGGTATTGCCGAATACCGCCGCAGCCTTGGCGGGAATGCGACGGGGTGATGTGATCCTGGAAGTCAACAGCGATGCGATTCGCGATGCGGCACAATTGCAGGATGTGATGGAAAACAGTCGTGTCAGTCAGCGGTTGCAAATGCGAATCACTCGCGATGGCAAAAATCAGCTCGTCACAGTGATGCCAAAAGAGTTGGATTCTTAGATTAATTGATAATCTCACATACTAGTCATTAGCATAAATCGGGGCGGGCACAAGACCGCGCCCCTACAGGTTAATTGTGTAGGGGCGCG
>JANMEL010000304.1:0-20804 GCA_031376885.1 Chamaesiphon sp. OTE_70b_metabat_96
GGGGGCTTGGGGGGGGGACACTCCCCCACCCAATGGGGGGTCTGGGGGTCAGAACCCCCAGATCCTAGTTCTCTTAGCACAAGAAATACCAACGGATCTGAGCAATAAGTGCAAAGAGGAGGGGTAAAACCAATCCCGATACAAGTTGAAAGGCTAGGCGAGCATTGCTCACCATCTCTCACCCCTAAATATAGTACATGGGACTATTCTGACGCTGGGCTTCTAATGTTTTTGCAAAATCCTGGAGTGTATAACTATTTAAAATCTCGTTGACAGAATCTTTAATTTCTTCAAAGGTTTGAATGATGACGGTTTTTTCCGAGGTATTGGGCGTAGTTGGATCGATCTTTTTTTGATTGCCACCACCTTCGATCGCCAGCACCACATCTAAGAGGGTAATCTGCCAAAGTTCTTTGGCAAGTAAATAGCCACCTTTCATCCCCCGCTGACTGGAAATAATTCCTTGACGTTTGAGGAGTGTTAAAATCTGGTCGAGATATCGCTCCGGTAATGATTGACTAGCCGCAATCTCATTCACCTTGAGGGGTTTGCCTTGAGCTTGTCGATCGGCAATTTCTAGCAGAGCAATCAAAGCATATTCTAGTCGAGAAGATAGTTCCATAAGCATTTGCGGATACTCTCATCAAGATATCACGGTTTCCCGCTCGATTTATAGGATAGTCCCTCGAAAACTTTCGACCTTTAATAGTAAACTTTATTTAGTAGGTATTTTAAACAATGGGTATATCAGTAGAAAATGTATCGAAACAATTTGGCAGCTTTCAAGCCGTCGAGAAAGTCAGTCTTGAAATTGAATCGGGTGCGCTAGTCGCTCTACTCGGCCCTTCAGGGTCGGGAAAATCTACTCTGCTCCGCCTGATTGCGGGGCTAGAAATGCCCGATAGTGGTAGAATTTGGTTGACGGGTACGGATGCTACTCATCAGACCGTTCAGGAGCGAAATATTGGGTTTGTATTTCAGCATTACGCGCTGTTCAAACATTTAACTATTCGTGACAATATCGGCTTTGGATTGAAGATTCGTCAGGCTACTCCCGCCAAGATTAAGGCGCGAACTGATGAGTTGTTGGAACTAGTTCAACTTTCAGGTTTGGGAGATCGCTATCCTTCACAATTATCCGGCGGGCAGAGACAGCGGGTGGCTTTGGCTCGATCGCTAGCCGTCGAACCCAAGGTATTATTACTAGATGAACCATTTGGCGCGTTGGATGCCAAAGTGCGAAAGGATTTGCGCGCCTGGTTGCGCCGCCTCCACGATGAGGTACATGTGACGACGGTATTCGTCACCCACGACCAGGAGGAGGCGATGGAAGTGGCCGATAAAATCGTGGTGATGAATAAGGGTCAAATCGAACAAGTAGGCACTGCGGCGGAGATTTACGACCGACCTGCGAGTGCATTTGTGATGAGCTTTATCGGCCCAGTTAATGTGTTGCCCAGCAATGCGGATATTTTCCAAAATAATGGATTTGAAGCCAATCACCCCCAGGTATATCTTCGCCCGCAAGATATCTCGATCTCCACTGAGGCAGATAGTACGATGACAGTGGCGACGGTAACGCGAATCATTCATTTAGGTTGGGAGATTCAAGCCGAATTAGCTCTGGCTGATGGTCAAGTCATCTCCGCCCACCTGACCCGCGATCGATTTGACGAGCTACATTTAGAACCACAGCAAAAGGTGTATATCAAACCTAAAGAGGCTAAATCTTTTCCACTATACTACTCGATCTAATGCTAGTGCGATCGAAGTGTGTATTCAACACAGAGGCACACAGAGTAAGCACGGAGGAGCGCAGAGGAAGATTTTGTCGTCTTTTGCTGGGATGGTAGTAGGTCTAATGAGGTAAGAAGGTCAAAAAGTTCCTTTTACTTGCAGCCCTACTACTGTATCGCCTTGGGTGTCTCGCCCAATCAGGGGAAATAGTAATAGGCCATTTTTTTGACCGAGTTCGATTTCCCCGACTAAGTAGCCTAAACCTGCGCCAACTAGTACATCTGATACACGGTGGCGTTTGAGATCTACTCGTGAATAACCAATCAGTGCCGCGCCGCCGTACCACAAGACTGCATAATCGGGATGGTAATGACTTTGGACGCGGGCGACGGCAAAGGCGGTAGTAGCATGACAACTAGGGAAGCTATCCAGCTCTCGATCGTTATCGGGGCGAGGAGATCTGATTACTGATTTTAGACCATAACATAGGGCCGCACTAGTCACTGTGGCATCTACTACCCGTAAGGCATGTTGTCCGCCATCTTTGCCATCAGTGAGCAAAGGCAGTAGAGCACCACCACCAAGATATAAAATGGTGCCTGGGCCTGAGATAAAGTCTGAGAATCCTTTATCGGCTGTTTGCGCTTGAGCGGTGGGCGTGTAACTGAGTCCACACAGAGCCAAAATTACGGCGATCGATCTAGATTTCCAGTTCATCAGAAAATAGTGAGAAGTTGGGAAACAGGGTTGACTCACAATCAATTTTACCTCAATTATCTCAATTGTCATGAGAAAGTTTGCGGAATTGAATCTAGTGCTTTGGTAGTCTGCCTTAGAACACTTCAAGTTTAAATCTTATGAAAAACACTCAGTTTGCGGTCATCATGAGCTTGGCAATTGCTGGTTCTCTCGCTTCTACTCTATCTCAAGCTAATGCTGAAATCCCTAGCTCCACTATCGAAAGTTCCACTGTAGCAGGATATCCCGCCACCGTATCGCCTAATCTCAAACAAAAGATCCGGAAAATTAACCCTGGTGGTAGCGTGCAAGGAAATGATGATTTTAAAGAAGCTCCACTAAAATTCAAAGAAGGAAATGGATTTGTAGAGTTTAGCAAATCCCGCAAGCTCGACCAAATTAGCAATCCCAGCATTCTCAAAACTAAACCATCTGCTGCGGGTACTCTGAAAAAGCTTAACTAAATCTGCCGATCGATCCGATAATTATCTGGTGGTTTGAATCATTGAAATTAAAGGGGGAGCTATCCCCCTTTGTCTCTCCTGAGTGAATTAAATATTATGTCTAATCCTAGAACAGTTCAATTTGTTGTCAAGACCTCCAAATTCTGCAACTTGCGATGTCAATATTGTTATGAATATGCAGAGTTGGGTAATAAAGAGGCGATCTCGATCGACCAAATCGAAAGAATGTTTAGACATATCGCCAGTTATTATCACCAGTTAGATTTCCCTGTCAATATTGAGTTTATTTGGCATGGTGGAGAACCATTAATTCAGCATCCCAATTTTTATTGGCAAGTCTTCGATCTCCAACACAAAATCTTTAATCGAGCTAACGATCGAGTGACGAATGGAGTCCAAACTAATTTGACATTACTCGATCCCGAACGATTGAGATTATTAGCTGAGGGATTTGATTCTGTCGGAGTTTCGATCGATTTGTTTGGCGATTTGCGCGTCGATCGAAATGGTCGATCGTCTCAGGAAAAGGTGCTCGAAAATATGGATGTGCTAGCAAATGCAGGGATAAATTTTGGCTGCATTACTGTATTGACGAAACATGGGATCGATCGAATTCCCGCGATTTATGAGTTTTACAAGACGATGGATTTACCAGTACGGATTTTGCCACTATTCAAGGGTGCATTTGCCGAACAACATGCTGGTTTTGAAATTTCTGCCCGTGAGACTTTGACGGCTTATAAAGAATTGTTCGATCTATGGATTGCTGACGAACAAATTGTCTCAATTTCACCGATTAGTGATGCGATCGAGCAAGTCCTCACTCATTATAACCCACAATCGCCAACATTTTTTTATGATAAGCGCGAATGGGAATCTATTTATCTAGTTAATACTGATGGTGAGGTTTATAGCTATGCTGATGCCTATGAGATCGATCGCAGTCATGGTAATATCTTTACTGATTCTCTCGCTAAATTAATCGATAGTTCGTCACACGAACAAGCGATCGTTGCCGCAGAATCACGAATCGAACAAACTTGTCTAGATTGTAAATATTTTGGGAGTTGTAGCGGTTATCCGATCGCTGAAGGTAGTCGTGAATATACTGAGGTCGATCTTAATGGTACACCTCAATGTATCGTCGAACGGGGCATTCTTGAATATATCGAAGCGCGATTACAAACAGCAGATATTCTCGATGGCAAAACAATGACTATTAATGACGATCGCCGTCTAATCTTACCAGCTAAACCACTCACCGTATTGTCCTATGCCTAATTTAACGATTGATAAATCTACCGAACTAAAAGCTGGAGTACGTGTTTATTTCGACGGCGATATGAATCCAATCGATCGATTACGTTTAAGTAATGGTACCCACTGCTTGGATCCAGATTCAACTCTGAAATTAGGATATCGCCCTTCAGCTTTTGTACCTCAGTTACCTTGGCAAATACCTACAGCAGATCGATTAGATTTATTGCTCAAACAGTCGATCGAAACAGCCAACTTAGCTGAAACTATCGCGATCGTTAAGTTTCCCGATCGAGTTTTAGCTCACTTAACCGAACTATTAAAATCGGGAAATGCAGAATATGGCCAAGATAATCTCACTGTTGCCCATATTAATCGACAGCCTAATTATCCCAAAGCAATCGATGAGATTGCCCCCTATATATCCAAGCATTATAGTCTAGATGACGATACTTGTTGTCTGGGATTGAATCGAGCAGAAGTAGATAAATTGACAACAACCATCGATTGGATTAACTATCTACCCCAAACTCCATCTGTTGGTTTGCACTTGGATAGTTGGGAAAAATTACCTTTGCGTCGTCGGCATTTTTCCAAACAGCGGTTGTGTATAAATATCGGCACAGAGACTCGTTATTTTATATTTATCAATCGTACGCTGATTCAAATGTTTAGCGATCTGAATTTAGTAGATCCAGTCGATATTTACCAAGATTATCGGGGGCTAAGACTTGCCGAGAAGTTCATGAGTATCTGCGATCGATATCCAGCGATTTCCGTCGCGATTGAGCCTGGTGAAGCTTATATCGCTCCCACCGAAAATATTATTCATGATGCCACTAGTATGGATAAACAATCCCCAGATTGGAGCCTTACTTTTCTAGGTAAATTTAGTCTCACATCTAAGTAATCCATGTCTATCTCTCTAGCTAATATCCGATATCCCGTTGTTTTTCATGTCAATGGTTATGGCGATCGATTAATGGGTTTACCAACGATTAGAGCGTTATCTAGCCTATTTGGGGGACGACTTCAAATAGTTGGTGCTATCGATGATGGTGAATTATTTTATCAAGGGTTGGAGCTAGATTCGATCGTCGAAATGCGATATTCTTGGCAAGGAGAAAGGTGTTTTGATGATGCTGCTTTAGCTGAGTGCTTGACTGACTGCGATCTGTTTATTTCGCTCAATACTTGGTCATCGAGTAGTCTCAATAAATTACTCAAAAAATTAGACTCGGCGATGACGATTGGTTTAGATGAGAACTTTCAGATTCAGCTTCCATATTTACCCACAGAACACTATATTGACTCTGTATTTCGATCGGTACAATATCTAGATCCAACACTCACCCCAGAAAAATTTGTTGGGCCACCCATCCGTTCTGCGGTAGAATCATCAATAGCAGGTCGATTCCAACAATCTCGACAACCATTTCAGCGAGTTTTGGCTGTTCATACTCAAACTGAAGTAGCTAAAATGTGGCCACTCGATCGATTTGCATCCGTATTGAGTAGTTTTCTAAATCTTCATCCAGAATATTTAGTTATTATCCTCGATCCAGAGCCTACCGAACTTAAAGACTTATTAGATCGCGAACGAGTGAGCTTTTTCGTCGATCGATCTTTAGCTGAAATTTTTGCTCTAGTTGGTATTGCTGACTTATTTTTAGGGATTGATTCCTGTCTACTTCATGCTGCTGATTTAGCAGGTATTCCAGGGATTGGATTATTTGCTCACACCAATCCCCAAAAATTTGGGTTTCGCTTTGCACCACATTATCATATCACAGATCGATCGATGGCAGAAATAGATTCAGCTAGAGTTCTCAATTTGTTATTAGAATTGGCGGAAGATTTAGGCGCATTAGAGGCTGTTTGAAAAGTTATTTTTTATACGGATACCCTAGAAGACCCCCCCCAACCCCCCAGTAGCCTTGGGGTAGCTCTTGTTGGAGGGCTGGGAAGGGGTAAACAACCTACGCAGCAATTCAAATAAAGGAGCTAGGGGAATCCTTTAGAACCTACGGGTAACAAAACAGACTTTTCAAACATCCTTTCAGAAGATATAAATATGCTGAGTCGATCGATAAGTTAATTTAGATCGAGAACTAAATTGGTACTCGATCCAATGCGATCGAGCAAATCCATCGGGATTGTATTACGACCTTGACGAAATAGTCAATTTACTCTTAATATATCTTTATGCATTGACTAATTCTAATCCGCGCCGATATAATTCTTGTGCATATTCAGTCCAAGTACCTTGACCCCAATAGCGAAAACAACTAGTTTGCACTAGTAAATTATATAGTAAAGCTGCTTGATAATCCGATCGATCCGTAACATTTGGGTCTGCGGCTACTAATGCATCAAACTTCTGGTGAAATAGCGCGCTAAGTTGATACATTGGTGCGAGTACATTATCATAGCCCTGTACCCAACTCAGATTATCAGTCCAAGATGCACCATCCATATGAAATTTAGGATCGGTTCTTTTGAGTGCTTCGATCGCATTTTCTACTGATTCTAGATTAGCTTGTTCTGGATTGACTAGTTGCCAAATCTTATGTTGTTGCACAGATTGACAAATTGGATAATCAGCTTCGGTGATACCGACGGTTTCTAGTAGCTCTAAATATTCTGTCCCATTGCAGCCTACCACACCATTAGTCTGACCTTTCATTTCTTGCCAAGGTCTAGGGAAATCGCGGGGAAATTCATTCATCATTACGCCGCCATTTTCACCATCAGCAATTTGAGTAACGAGACAAGGAATAGATTTTCCGCCGAGTTGCTGTTTGCCGCGACTTTTTGCCTCATAATAAGGCTGCATTTGAGCGACTAATTTGGTGTCGGAGCCTTGGGTTTTGATTAATGCGGTGATACTAATAGTTTCCCCTTGGGAATTTCGAGCGACTAGACGGTTGGGTAGGTATTTATTATCTTGGGTGAGATTGCTTCCATCTAGTTGTTCGACGGAATGCTCTTGCACCATCAACCAACGATAACCGCACTCTTTCAGAGCTTTGATATATTCATACAATACATCTGGATGGTTGGGGAGGTGCATTTCTGGCGGTGAGAAACCTTTGACTCGGCGGAGCGCATCCAGCCCAAAAATTGCGGCAAAATGATGTTGCCATGCTTGGATTTGTAATTTGATATCGGGAGTTGGGGTAGAAGGTACCACAGCATGGCTCCACATCGTCCCCAGCCACTCGACATGGGGTTGATACTGTGCATCGCAAGTAATTCGTTTTAGGTGGTCTAGCACGTCATTTCGCCCCATTTGCTGCAATCCCCAGAGCAGGTTTCCCGAATAATCCAACATGATGCGGGGGTTGCAACCTTGAGCGACTAAATCGGGGATGAATTCGCCCATGCGAGCATAGCACCAGGCAAAGACGCTAGCATTGTGATTGTCGCCTTCGCCTTGATGCTCGAACATATATTGCAGATGCCCGATAAGTTCGCCTTGTGAGCCAGCGGGAATGGTAGGCTGGTGCATGTGGAGAGCGCAGGCAAAACCAGCCGTCATATCTGGTAATCTGAGATTTGTGGTGGGGAGAAAGATTAGTTCGGTATGGTTGACGACGGTATTAATTTCTGCTTCTCTGCCGCAGATACTGGGCATTTCTGAGCCAATTTTGGCTGATTCGACTGTAGACGATGAAGTAGAAATCATAAGTAGCCGCTCATCTGACGATCGACTCACAATACCAAACTCCCCACGCTCCCATCGCCATCAGGTTTAAATCTTAACTTTTTTTAAAAACTATTTCGCGTTAATAGATATGATTTTAGAAGTAGCTAGCCTAAATATTAAGCATGGTTTGAATGATGAATTTGAAGCTGCCTTCCAAATCGCTACAAATATCATCACTCAGATGCCAGGATACATTTCTCACGAATTGCAACGATGTATGGAAGTCGAAAATCGATATATTTTACTCGTGCGTTGGCAAACATTAGAAGACCATACGATCGGCTTCCGACAATCGCCAGAATATCAACGATGGCGATCGCTTTTGCATCACTTCTACGATCCTTTTCCGATTGTAGAGCATTACGAGTCGATCGATATCCAAAATTGATGATTAGGCTACTAACTGGGAACCAAAATTACCTAGCTCGGTTGCAAAGGTAAATCTGAATCTTTAAACAAGTTCGATCGATTTTTAGCTGTCCATTGCTAAATTCTTTCTCACCCACTGTCTAAATTCTTTTCTGGCTTCACTCATCAATATTTCCGAACTGCGCTCTAAAATTTGTGTAAATCCTTTATTAATTGGTAATGTAGGAAATAAGGAACTAGTGACAGATTCTAGATAATGCCCATCTACGAGGACAAATATTGCTAATTTACCTTGTTGATATCGCCAAAGTTCTGGTACGCCCAAGGATTCATAAGCACCAAGTTGAGTGGGCGACGTTAGATCGATCTCTATCGCTAAATCTGGGGGTGGATCGATTGTCAAATCCAGCCGTTTTTTACCAATTATTGCTTGGCAATTTTTGATATAAAAGCAATCATCTGGTTCGATTCCTGCTTTCATCTGAGAATTTTTGAATGTAGAAGAACCCAGTGACTCCCAAGGCAAATCTAATTCTTCCAGTAACACGACCAGTAAATTGCTGATTAAGACTTTAATACGTTCGTGTTCTGGCAATGGCATTCTAATCTCTAATTCTCCCGCACAGTAAGCAATCCGAGTAACTCGTTTCTCCCCCAATTCCAGTAAAGTCTGCTCAAACTCTTCCCAACTAACGTCGGGGAGGTAGATTCTTTGTCCTGGGTTGATTTTGATCCGATTTAGGGATATCGATGTTACCATATCTGTACCGTTCGTGTAACGTCGGCTTTGCCGAATCGCGTTGACTAGATTATATCACTTTAGATGGGTATTAGAAATTGCTCGATGTTTCCAGTTATATATTCAGATGATTTTTTATTGCATGAGACAGGGGGTTTTCATCCCGAAAAGCCAAGCCGATTGACGGCGATTAAATCGGCACTGAAGCAGGTAGAATGGGCGAATAGACTTGAATGGAGATTGCCAACATCGATCGAATCTAGATCGCCACTACCCTGGGTAGAAAAAGTCCATCCAGTAGAATATATTCGATCGGTAGAACAGACTTGTAAATCGGGTGGATTTATCGATCCAGATACACCAGTTTCGGCGAAAACTTATGAGGTGGCTTTACTCGCTGTCAATGCTTGGTTAGATGGGATAGATATCGCTCTTTCTACAGGTGAGCCAAGTTTTATCTTAGCACGTCCACCAGGACATCATGCCGAACCATCTGGAGGAATGGGATTTTGCATTTTTAGTAATGCCGCGATCGCCGCAATATATGCACTAGAAAATGGTGCTAAAAGGGTTGCTATTTTAGATTGGGATGTTCATCATGGGAATGGCACTCAGGCAGTGGTAGAAACTAATCCCAATATCATCTATTGTTCGTTGCATGAGTCGCCACATTATCCAGGTACTGGGAAAGAAACAGAGCGCGGTATGTATGATAATGTTTTGAACTTACCGATGCAGGCGGGGAGTTCGATCGCCGATTATAAACCATTGTTTGAAACAAAAGTAATTCCTTTTTTGTGTGAATTTAATCCAGATCTATTAATCGTGAGTGCGGGATATGATGCAAATCATGACGATCCACTTGCCAATGTTTCACTCGAACCTAAAGATTTTGGCTTATTCACAAATTATTGTTTACAAGTTACCCACAAGGTTATTTTTGGGTTGGAAGGTGGATATGATTTTGATTCGTTAGGTAAGTCAGTTGTCAGTACGATCGGTCAATGTTTATAAATTATGACAATTATTTTATATTGGGGTGATGATGATTTTGCGATCGCCAAAGCAGTCAGCACCATTAAACAATCCTCGATCGATTCAGCTTGGGAAAGCTTCAACTACGAGAAGATATCACCCGATACTGATAACGCAGTAATCACTGCTCTCAATCAATCGATGACTCCGCCATTTGGGACAGGAAAACGATTAGTTTGGCTGGCAGATACAACAGTTATGCAACAATGTTCGGAAGAATTACTTGCCGAACTCGATCGAACATTACCTAATATTCCTGCTACGACGATCCTATTACTCACTAGCAAAAATAAGCCCGATGGTAGACTAAAATCGACCAAGAGTATTCAGAAGTATGCCAACGTTCAAGAGTTTAGTCAGATTCCACCGTGGAAAACTGAAGAGTTGATTCAACGGGTACAAATGGTGGCGAATGAGTTGGGCTTGAAACTAACTAGAGATGCGATACAACTCCTCGCTGAATCTGTCGGAAATAATACCCGTCAACTATATTTAGAGTTGGAAAAATTGCACCTATTAGCAGGTGGTGGGGGGCAACAGATCGATCGAGTGATGGTGGCTAGTTTGGTAATTGCGAATACTCAAAATAGTCTCCAACTTGCTGCGGCAATTCGTCAGGGTGATGTCGGGAAAGCTTTACATCTAGTGAGTGAATTGATTAACCATAACGAACCAGCTCTAAAAATAGTTGCTACTCTCGTCGGTCAATTTAGGACTTGGTTATGGGTAAAAATGCTATTGGAAGATGGCGAAAAAGATGAGCGAGTAATCGCGACAGCGGCTGGAATCGGCAATCCTAAACGGTTGTTTTTTATTAAACAAGAATTGCAAGGTACTAATGCTGATAGGTTGGCTGCTAGTCTAAGCAAATTACTCGATCTAGAATTTAGTTTGAAGCGCGGTGCTGAAACTATATCTACTTTGCAAATTCATACGATCGAATTGTGTCAGATATTTCGTTGAACTAGAATCATAATCCCTTTCCGCTCAAAGATTATGTATTTCTTGCTGGGTTCAAAGTGTGTATTTAACACAGCGATTTCTGTACGCCCTGGTTCCCCGACGGATTAGTAAATCAAGACAGAGGTACACGGAGTAACCACACAGACTCACAGAGGCTCGTTTAATTCGATTGCCGCAATTCCAAGTTTGGATTTTGACAGGAGGGTGAGGCGGAGTATAGGTGAACTTCAAGCTAAGGAAGCATTGTGGAGCTAACGAAACCGATTTTCATAGCCTTACTAGATGATTTAATTATGGATACGATCGGGATATCTCATCGAACATTGGTTGCATTATGGAGATCTTTTACGGTACTTTAAATAAAACTTAGACATAGCAGAAATCTAATTATGAAACAACCGCTCCTCCGCCAGCAGATTGTCAACGTTTTAGAATTAGTACAAGATGCGATCGCTATTTGTCTTTGTCTTGCATTGTTTTGTGTGATGGCACTCAAAATGAAGGAAATTTTCTCATCCTTAATGAGCGACCTACGATTTCATGAGATCACAGCAGATATGTTATTTATCTTGATTCTCGTCGAATTATTTCGGTTGCTGATTATTTATCTCCAAGAGCAGCGAGTTTCGATTGGTGTTTCCGTAGAGATTACCATTGTTTCGGTGTTGCGAGAAGTTATTGTCAAAGGTATATTGGAAATAGAATGGAAACAGGTAATGGTGAGTTGTGCTTTCTTGTTGGTGATGGCGGTATTGCTAGTAGTTCGGGTTTGGCTCCCCGTTACATTTGAAGGTATCGATCCAGAACATCAAATGTCTGAGAAACTTAAAGATCGCAAACATTTAGAACATTGATCTCAAATATTTGAAGGTGCTGAAACTAGATCTACTTTGCAAATTGATGCGATCGAATTGTGTCAAACTTTCACGAAATAAGCTAAACATGCTTATATTCGATCGCACAACCATTCGATCGCACCCAATACATCTAAAACTTTAGCACCTTCAGGAGCGATCGGACGTTGTACCATAACTATCGGTATACTCATCTCTCTGGCAGCAATAACTTTGGCATAAGTAGCATCACCGCCGCTATTTTTACTGACGATCGATTGAATCTGATAATCTTGCAATAATTGCCTTTCATGTGTCAGACTAAATGGGCCGCGATCGAGTAGTAACTTCCCTGCTGGTAGGGGGATATTTGGGGCTGGAGGATCGATCGATCGCATTAGAAACCAGCGATCGGTTAAACTAGCAAAAGGTGCAAGTTGTTGTCTACCGATCGTCAAAAATATTCGCTCTGCGGTACCTGGAATCGCCGTTACTGCCTCTTCAATGCTTTCTACCTCAATCCAATCATCTGCGGGCAACTTCGCCCAAGCTGGGCGCGTCAGCATCAACCAGGGAATACCCACTTCACTTGCAGCTTGAGCGGCATTTTGAGAAATCTGCGCGGCGAATGGATGGGTAGCATCAATGAGTAAATCGATCTTCATGTCGCGCAGGTATTCCACCAAACCAGCCTTACCACCAAACCCGCCAATTCTTACTGTACTCGCCACAGGTGCAGGAAAAGTAGTTCTACCAGCTAGAGTACTAATCACCTCCAACTGCCGCAAATTTACCGCTTGAGCCGCTAATTTTGCAGCATCCCCAGTTCCACCCAAAATCAAAAGTCGTTTCGTCACACCCATATCCCGATCCCGATCGCCCAGTTGCACTTTTCGCTCACCCCTCACCCCTCACCCCTCACCCCTAAACACTAGAATTTTCGGGTGAATTCTGTGAAGTGCGGAATGTGGGATAATAGATAGATTAGCACCTACTTTGAATAAATTCTATGTCATCAACAGTTTACGACTTCTCCGCTACCAGTATTGAAGGTAAGCCTGTCGAATTGAGTACTTATCGAGATAAAGTACTGCTGATTGTCAATACAGCTAGTCAGTGCGGTTTTACCACTCAATATCAAGGATTGCAAGCTCTGTATGAAAAATACGCAAGTCGTGGAGTAGCTGTATTAGGTTTTCCTTGCAACCAGTTTGGCGCGCAAGAGCCAGGTAGTGCGACAGCTATTCAATCTTTTTGTGAGACTCGCTTTGGGGTGACATTTCCTCTGTTTGAAAAGGTTGATGTTAATGGCTCTAATGCTCATCCATTATATAATTATTTGACCAAAGCTGCCCCAGGAATTTTGGGCACAGAGGGGATCAAATGGAATTTTACTAAGTTCCTAGTCGATGGAAGTGGCAAAGTGGTAAAACGCTATGCATCCACAACCGAACCAAAGGAGATCGAACGAGATATCGAGAATCTTTTGACTGCATAAATTCAGTAGGGGCAATTCATGAATTGCCTCTACTGAATTTATGCCCGAAATCATTCGGATTAACAAATATAAGACTAGCAGCCACAATAACCGATCGCTTGGATCTTCTTCGATCGATTATTAACGAAGATCGTAATCTCAGCTTGGCTATTTAAGCTAGCATTGGGCTGGAGAGATTTCGTATCGACACGAATCCGTAAGCTATTTGCAGCGTAAATATCTCTACTAGTTTTTTTGGTATTCTGACTGCTAATTCTTTTGAGTTGAGTATCACGACCATTGAGATTCATCCAAGTAGTTTCACCCGAATAAAAAATAATTGACTTATTACTCTTGACCTTAGCATTGAGAAAAGTAAAATAACATCCAGCCCCAATTGCTTTACCTTGAAGATTAACAATTCCGACAGTGGGTATTGCTGGTGTTTTAGTTGGTGCGGCTGTTATTGCTCGATCGCTCCACCCAAATACGATCGTAGCCGATACTCCGACAATGGTTAAAAGTTTCATATTGATGGCTGGATGGCTGACGTATATGCGATTAATAATATAGACAGCGATACCCAGACATAATGTTTCCAACTTCAACTAAACTAGAGATTAAGTTTCATTATCTGTAGGGTGGGCAGTGCCCACTTTCTAAGTGTCAGGCATAACTTAGTCTTGTACATAATTGCACCTATCCACTATTAATCATCCGGCAAATTAGTAACACCCGATTAGTTTTCCAGGTTGAGCGGGAATACTAAGATAATTAATATTATTTTAGAGCGATTAGTTTCTAGTCCTTTATGTCCATAGAACGTATTCATTGGTTGGCTTGGTCGCGAGTTTCTGGTGTTGGGCCGATATTGCTCGACAGGTTGTCTCAACATTTTGGTAGTCTAGAAATAGCCTGGACAGCTAATGCAGAAGCTTTGGGTGCGATCGAAGGTTTTTATCCAAAATTGACTGAGAAAATTATCGCCGCCCGTGCCAAAATAGATCCTGAAAAGTTATTCGTCGAACATGCCACAAATAACCCTTATTGGTGGACGCGCAAAGATGATGAATACCCTCGTTTGTTACAGGAAATTCCCACAGCTCCAGGGGTTTTATATTATTTCGGGCAAGTAGTAGCGGCAGAAAATCAGGGACAGATTCCCACCATTGGTATTGTCGGTACTCGCGATCCTTCTGAATACGGAAAAAAATGGGCGCGAAAGATTGGTGGCTTTTTGGCGAGTAAGGGATTTACGATCGTCTCAGGTTTGGCTCAAGGTGTCGATACAGAAGCTCATAGTGGCTGCCTGGAGGCTGGTGGACGCACGATCGCCGTCGTTGGTACCGGAGTCGATATTGTGTATCCACCACGCAATCAAGCCCTTGCTAAGGCGATCGAGAAACATGGTTTAATTGTTAGTGAATATGTCGGTGGCACCACCCCAGATAGACCGCATTTTCCAGCCCGAAATCGGATTATTGCTGGCTTGAGTCGGGTGGTAATTGTCATTGAAGCTCCTGTAAAATCTGGTGCATTGATTACCGCTCATCAAGCAAATGATTTTAATCGAGATGTATATATATTACCTGGATCGATCGACAATCCCAATGCGATCGGTTGTCTGGGCTTACTCAGTCGCGGCGCACAGCCTATTCTCAGTCTAGAACATCTAGCCGAATTACTCGCATCTATTCCCCAAATCGACCCACCCCAACAACTCCAGTTATTCGATGCGCCACCGCCTGTAATACCCCTCCCAGATTTAGCTCCAGATATTCAGCAAGTTTGGCTGATGGTAACTACTGAGCCATGTAGTTTTGACTCGATAATCGATCGATCGAACCTGCCCATATCGATCGTTTCTAGTGCCCTGCTTCAGCTAGAGTTACTCGGTTTAGTCACCCAATTACCAGGGATGAGATATCAGCGATAGGAGATAGTAATGAGCGTCAATTCATCCCCAACCAATTTTGTAAATCTTGCAAGCTACTAAAATCGAGTAAGGCTTCACCTAATGCTTCAAGCCTGTCGATCGATAGTAACTCTACACTCGATCGCAAATCTTGAGGTACTTCACCTACTCGTCGGCTAATCAAACGCAGGATAAATGCTCTCTCTCGCTGAATACCACGTTGTTCGCCTGTCTCAAAGATCTCTTGATAAATAACAGATTCTTGCATGATGTCTTCCCGAAATAATCTTTTGATGAGGGTTTTATTAAATCGCAAACCTGCCATAACCTGAACGTAGCTAGCCATTTCCTGACGCTGCGCTGCTGGTTCCATTTTACCGACTTCGCTAGCAACCTGCATGAGCAATTCTTCGGTAGGCTGCGCGGTTAAGGTGGCGAATGGCAGTAGTGCTGAATCTGCGAGAAACAAGCTGGAATCTTCTTCCCAGATTTTGACGACGCGATATTGGTGGCGGGTTTGCTCGAATTCAAAGGTGGTTTCGATTTCGGTGCCTTCAGCAGGGGGTAAAAGCAGGATGACAACTTGAGTAATCGGCATTTGATAGAGCCGATAGAGTCGTACCCAATAATCGAGCATTCGGAAGTTTATTGGCGGTTTGGAGATCCAGCGGGTTTGAAATTCAATGTGGAGGATGCGGTTGTGGGTTTTTAAAAACGTGAGGGAGTCGGCGCGGATGGGTTCGATACTCAATTCGGTTTTGAGAATTTCGACGTTGGTTTGGGGTGCGCCGAGGAGCCAGGTGGCGAATCGCTCTGGATATTTTTCGGCGAGGATTTTGGTGAGATTATCGTAAGACATTGGGGCGAATGGTGATGAATCTTTAGCGAAGCTTAATGGATGTAATCGAGCATAACATGAGTTTGGATTTGGGACACCGCCAGCACCGCCAGCGATTGTTCGCGGAGCGTTCCCGTAGGGTAATCGTGCGGTAATCGATACAAATCCAGAACCGATCGATCTGCTCCGCTCATGCACCGCCCTGAAATGAATTATTTCGTTCCGAAAGGCTACGCCAACGGGCTAACAACAAAAGTTCTCTGAAGAGAACTACCGGATCGCACTTAGTCCATTTCAATGGACTTTCGCTATTAGCCCCGATTTCAATCGAGGGCGGTAATCGATACAAATCCAGCCATCATCAATTTGCACATCCTCCCATCCCCACATCCATCAATCATCGGAGAACGCTCCCAAGGCAAGGAGGGAATCAATTTGGGCGGGGGTTAAGCCTTTGACATTGGTGATATTGGCACCTGCACAGAGTCTGGTATCGATCGTCCGTAGACATTCTCCAGTGCTAACATCCCATTCCTTAATCATTCCATCTTCGTTACTGGAATAAAGCAAATCCTCATCAAGACTGAGTGCAACTGCGATCGGAAAATTCTTACGATCTTTCGTGTGCAGCAAATTTTGTTTAACTATTTTTTGAAATTTTTTAATTACACGATCGTTCTTAGAAATACAGAGCAACTGCTCATACTCATTATCATGTAGAACAATACTAGATCCCCAATCGACCCCGCCTTCATAATACTCAAAAGTATCCTGACAAATGCCTTTCGCTAAATCCCATTCTTTAATCTCTCCACTAGGACTACCAAGGTCACTGTCAGCAGAGTAAAGTGATTGTCCATTCTCACTTAAAGTAATTAAATTAACAGAATTTTTATGATCTTCAAAAGTTCTATGACATGTACCATTAGTTAATTTCCATTCTTTTATTTTTCCGTCATAACTACCAGAATAAAGAAATTGTTCATCTCCACTCAACGTGAGGCAATTAACAGAATATTGATGACCTTTAAAAGTACGCTGACATTTTCCACTCGATAGTTTCCATTCCTGGATTATCCCATTATTATTACCTGCATAGAGTAACTTTCTATCACGACTCAATGCAATTGCTTTCACCGTATATCGGTAACTTCTAAAAGTGCGCTGATATTTACTATTAGCTATCTCCCATTCTTGGATTGTGCCATTTTTATGAACAAAATCGCTACCACCAGCATAAAGAAACTGTCCATCACTACTTACTACGAGACAATCAACAGAATATTGATGACCCTCAACAGTTTTTCGACAACTGCCATCAGATAGTTTCCACTCTTCAATTGTGCCATTACGACTACCGGAATAGAGAAACTGCCCATTTTTACTCAGTGCTATTACATCCATCAAACTTTCATGATTATCAAAAGTACGTTGGCAATTACCATCAGCTATTCTCCATTCCTTAATCGTGAAATCACGACTACTGGAATAGAGGAATTGTCCATCTGCACTCAGTGAGATCGCATTAACCCTACTTTGATGCCCATTAAAGGTGCGCTGGCAAATACCATTTGCTAGATTCCATTCCTTAATCGTACTATCCTTACTACCGGAATAGAGTAATTGCCCATTTCTACTCAATACCATTACATCCACTAAATTTTGATGCCCATTAAAAGTGCGCTGACAAATACCATTTGCTAGATTCCACTCTCTAATTACGTTGTCACTACCACCAGAATAGAGAAACTGCCCATCATCACTTAGGGAGATCGCCCTTACAGGGAGTTGATGATCAAAGGTTTGTTGATAAGTGCTATCTACTAGATTCCATTCCTGAATTGTGCCATCGTCGCTGCCTGAATAGATTAATTGCTTATCCTCATTCAGAGCAAGACAAGTGACAACACCTTTATGCCTAATCAAATTCTGTAACTCAATGCCACTGACTCGATCCCAAACCCTGATACTTTTATCATCATGGGCTGTAATCAAATATCGATTATCCTTACTCATGATAATTGCATTAACCGATCCAAAGACCCTTGTTACCAGGCAATTTTCCAGATTTGAATTACTTAAATTAGTCCGTCTCAAACCCGCATTCACCAAATCAGCATGAGCTAAATTAGTATCATTCAGTTCTTGATAATCCAGTGCATCAGAATTTAGCTTCACTAATACTGTTGCTGTATTTCCACCCAAATAACTACTTTCAGTCGCCTTGGTAGACTTAATCAAATCCAATAACTGATTTGATTCTCTATATTTTACTTCCAGATTTAGCGAAGGTAAAAGCAAATCGAGAATTGCTTTACTCAACGGACTTATCCCAAAAGTAGCCCTCAACTTCTCCATCGATTCCGACTTAAACCCAGCCAAAGGCGCAATTAATTCCCTCTCACCCTTATCATCCACCTCCCGCCGCCAATAATCTGACCAAGTATAAAACTTTGGCGGTAAACTCTCATCAATCCCCGACTGACTCCGTGCCAGCTTCAGAAAATCATCCGCCAACAAACCCAACTCCGCCGCCAACTTATAAGCAACAAAAAATTCCAAGAGCGACTTATGCGCCGGACTATAATCCCCCTCATCATTCCGAATCAACATCGTCTGTCCCATCATGTCATAATGCCAATGGTCGAGATGCTTTTGCTCTGCTACCTCCTGCCCAAATAACACCCGCAACCTGTCGGGAAACTCCCGATAGTTGATGCTCATCTTATCCTCACTCAACATTTCCCACGCCAACTCACACAAGAAATAGAGCTTATCCGCCAACGAAGTAAACGTCCGCCCAGTCACAATATCTCGCTCCATCTTCCGCTTGACTGCATATAGATATACCCGCGAAATATCGATCTTTTCGCTCTGTTCGAGATCTGGTAAAGCCTCCAATACATATTCCGCCATCACCGCCCGCCGCAATAGATCTAGCAATTTTTTATTCGCCATCACTCGCTCTACCATCGCCGATTTCTTCGTCCGCCGCGATAACACCTGCCGAATCTGCTCATCATCAAACTTCAGTAATTCCAACGTCTGAAACTTCGGTGATATCGTCCGCCGATTGCTCACATCAGTCATTTGTTCTCTGTTCAAATTATCGATCGCATCTTGAGCAGTATCAAAATGCTCTGTTCGACAAGTCAACAGTACTTTGGAATTAGACATAACTACCTGCGCCAATTCACGAAAATTCTCCACCATCTTTTGACGATCGACCTTATTCGCCATCTCATCAAAACCATCAAAAATCAACAACAACTTCCCCATCTGATTCAGTCTGTCGAATACAGCATGATTGAGTTTGATATTGTGCTGATTAAAGAAAAATCCCGCCATCACATTTTTAACATCTAGGGATTTGGCATAGTCCCGCAAGCGGATTATCAATGGCAACCGTGGGCGCGGTAGCCCGTTAGCTTTGGCAATTTGATAGTCTTGAAGACATTTCCAAGCATAATGCAAAGTAAACCAAGTTTTCCCCGTGCCAAACTCACCCAAAATCGAAACATGCTCTGTCGCTGGACTTGCTAACCATCGATCGATATAGAAATCTATATCATCCTTAGCATCATTAGTTGCACTCGATCTCATCGTGCGCGTAATTGGATCGAACTCTCCTTTTTGACAATTCAAAGAGACATAAAGAGCTGCAATCTTTTTATCCTCAACTTCTTTTTTTAACCACTCAAAATAAGGCGTAAAATCAGCATCTTGCTCGATTAATTCATCGAACGTCAAACAAGTCAAACCCTCATCCTCCGGTTTCGGCTTAACCAAAGCCTGTCGCACCGACTGATTTACCCACAAATTCGTCACCAACCACCCTTCATCAACCTTAGATTGCTCCACACCCCGTCGCAAATTATCTAAATCGTTTAAACCCACCTCATGAATAGTGGCGCGAATCAACACTCGATCGAATTTTCGTCTTGCAGGTACCAGAATAATCCACTCGACATATTCACCTTCTTGTCTAGGCGATCCTTCTGCCCCAAAATCCAACGCCCCAAACCAATCAAAAATCGCTTGGCTAAAAATATCTAGTTCTGTAGATGTAGATCGATCGTTTGATAAATTTGAGCCGATCGTTTCTTTCTGAGCAGTGCCTTCATCTCGATCGATAATCTCCTGCCACTTGACCCCTACTGCTTCACAAATAGCTATAAAATTCTCATGCTTAATTGGCTGTCCCTTATGAAACCTCTCCAGCGTAGATTTGGAAATATCCAAAGGCCAAGGCGAGTTTATACCAGAAACTGTTTTCTTCCAACCTTTAAGTGTTCGGGCTTGCTCGAATATCTTTAGTCCCGCTGCTGATGCTGATAAGGTGGCTGCCATTTTAGCGATTTATAACAACCTCTCAATTTTACCTCAGATTTTCTTCAGTTTTTCTGGTGAAGCAAAATCCAGAAAAACTGGTGAAGTATTGGTGAATTCATAGGATTTACTTCAAATCGATCGCTGACTAATATGGACAACATAAACCACTAGCAACTCTGACAATCGGAGTCGAGCAAAATGAATCAGATCCAGAAAAGACTTAAATCTATTCGCTCTAATCGCAAGTTCTTACGGCGGATTGTCAAAGTTTTCAAGGTGGTAACGGGGATTGCCGCGATCGCCAGAACGATTGATACAATCCTCCATCTGTTCTAGAATTGATAAACTGCAATCGACACGTATCCCAACAAACCCGACTTTTTCAAAAAGTCGGGTTT
>JANMEL010000032.1:0-15482 GCA_031376885.1 Chamaesiphon sp. OTE_70b_metabat_96
CGTCCCCCCGTCCCCCAGTCCCCCCGTCCCCCAGTCCCCCAGTCCCCCAGTCCCCCAGTCCCCCCGTCCCCTTTTACGCTACGATCGAACCAGACGTAAATTACTCACCCTCAGATTATGGCAGATCCAATTACCCCAGCAATCAGCGATCGAATTTGCAAGCATATGAATGACGATCATGCCGATGCAGTTTTGATGTATGCTAAAGTCTACGGTAAGTCTCCCACAGCCGAGACAGCTACGATAGGCTCGATCGATCCATTAGGGATGGATGTGACAGCACAAGTAAATGGTGCGCCTGTGAGCCTCCGCATCCCCTTCGAGAGAGAACTCCAAGACTCCGAAGACGCTCACCAAACTTTGATTAAGATGATTCGAGAAGCGAAGAACTTTGTGGGTTAGAGTGAGGTGGATTTTTCGTTACTGCTAACATGGTGCTTTTTTAACACAGCGACGAATTATGAGGGAGGTTTCCTTCCTCATAACTTCGTCAAGAGAGAGGAACACGGAGGAATCAGGTCGGTTCACGGAGAAATTAAAAGGTGTGGGGGACGCTACAAACTATGTGAGTTTTCCACACCTATCGGAATTGAGGCAGGTTTGGGATGATATAAGAAGTTCAGATGGCACAAGGAAACAGACATGAATTTCTCAGTCCAATCGATCTATAACTGGTATCGCGGTCTATTACGGAACCCAAAATATCGCTGGTGGGTGATAATTGGATCTGTGGCTTATATTGTTAGTCCGATCGATATTTCTCCTGATGTTTTCCCGATCGTGGGTTGGATTGATGATGGTTTAGTCATCTCATTACTAGTCGCGGAAGTGTCTCAGATAGTCAAAGAAAACTTAGAGAAACGCAGCGTTCGTAGTGCTGATGATAGAGAGAAGACTAATGGATCTACTGTTGATGTAGATTCAGTCAAAGTTGACTAATAAGTATTATTAACAAATCGAATTTAACAACCCCACGTTATTAATGTGGGGTTGTTGCATTTAACTATTATCTATTTTGTCCAGGTAGTGCCATTAGACCATTGAACACAACTAGGACTAACTAAGGTTGCAGTGTGGGTTGCATCATCAGGAAATTGAATACTTGCGGTAGATGGAGTGGTAACATTTCCGGTTGCAGTGGGGCGACTATATCGAGACATATCCACACTCAGATTATCGCCTAACTGTGTGATTCTAGGCCCCCATTTTCCTTCATATTGCCAGCTTCCAGCAAATCTTGTCGCTTGCCAAGTTGTGTTGTTATTCCAGTTGATTTTTCCCCGCCCATCTAGAGTGCCTATAAATGTGGCATCATCAGGAAACTTAACTTCAATTTGAGTGGGACTTAGCATTCTTCCTGTCGCAGTTGGTCGCCGAAAAGCTGACATATTAACTCTAATTCGATCGCCATACTGGTCTACTGGAATCCCTTTACCGTTATGATACCATGTACCTTTAATTAGGGAACAAGTGCTTGCACGAGCAATTTTGACCGTTGGCGTAGCCTCCGCCTTGCGAAATCGACCTTGAAAATCTGCTGCCTTGGTTTGAGCGGTGCTGATGAAGCCCACTGCAATGAGAGCACCAACACCACAAATAGCCTGGTAAATTTTCATATTATTTTCCTCAGAGTCGATCGTTAATTTAGACGGTTTGAGCTATTATTTAGTTGCACTTTCGATCCAAACTTTGTGGTTCAAACAGCTAGAGTGCAATTAATACTTACGTCGATGAGAATAACAACACTGATGGAAATCAACATTTCGGAATCTTAGAAATGTTTAGGCACAATTTTCTATGGCTAATTGCGAGCGGTAGTCGTGGCTATGGCATTGGGTGTAAATCATAGCGGCACAGGGCTGTTATATTCAGATAAATAAATTTCCATGCCGATATCATTGAGCATCCCAATCATTGAGATCGAAATCACCCCACCGCCACCTGTGGCACCTTTGCGAACTTGAAAGCCAATGTCAGCGTGGTATTTACCTTTGGGAAGTGAGTGATGATTTGCGTTGAGCCATTGCTCTAATTCATAAATTTGGGCGGGTAGCTCCCATTCTTCCACCGCGCACTCACCTATTTTGTCCCAATCATCCTTGTAAATGTATACAGGCATAATTTTAATTCTTCTTTGGCTGATTTCGAGTGGGTACTCGTTCCCCGCGCTCTAACTTAGTCAAAAGACCGCCTAAGAGCCACCAAGCGATCGATCCGACTGCAACTATGCCAACTGCAATTTCGGCTGGAACTAGGGCATTTTCACCACCATTCAGAGCCAAAATCATCGTACCACCCCATGCGAGTAGAGAGATAATGGCGATCGCAGTTCGAGCCGTTTGGATATTTTGCCATGCGCCGCGACAACTCTGACAGTGTTCGGTATGGGAATGATATCGATCGAGCAACACTTCCGCCGATAATGGTGGGGCAAATGTTTGTCCTAGAAAAGGATCGGCTTGATAATCGTTTAGCCACTGACGATAGGCAAAAACTAAGACATCCGCCTTGGTTGGTAAATAGAATGCTCGCTCGAATTTTTCACCGCCGCCGAGTTTTTCCAGATACCGCTCTTGATGGTGGAGGAAAATTTGGTCGTCTTCGAGAATGGCATTATTATTGATGTGGGAATACCATTGGGGTGTCGCTTTGATGAAAAAAGCGGGGAGCTTGCTAGCAAATTGAAACGGGAATCTCGCAAAAATTCGACATTCACCTTTGCGAGTTGGGGTAGCATAAACTACTGTCATCGTTCGCCCCAATTGCTTGGAAGTGAGATCGTGCCACATCAAATTTGGCGCGATAAAAGTTGTATCTTGTCTACCTAGTGTACCCTTACGCGGCCCTTCTGCCCAAGTACCTGTAAAGCCATTTTTATCGGATGTGACTATTTCTAATTCTACCGGACTAGCATTCGATCGCTTGCCGACATTTCCATGATGAGTATAGGGTAAATGACTTGGATCGAGAACATTTTCGAGCAAAGTTACCGCATCATAAGGCAAATCGCGGAAGGTATTCAGCAGTACCCATTCATCCATTACCCCTTCCAACATTGGCAAAATCGGCACGGGTGTATTTACCGCTCGATCGACTTTCCCAGGATAAATAAATAATAGTCCCTGACGTACTGTAGTCGGGAGCGAAGTCGCACAAGCACGGCGAGAAGTTTCCGCTTTAGCATCGGGTAACTGTTGGGGAATGCGATCGCAATTACCAGCACCTGTAAATGTCCATCCATGATAGGGACATTCTAACAGCCCATCGGCGGCAATTCTCCCCTCTGACAGTCGCGCTAACCTGTGGGGACACTTATCATCAAATGCTCGCCATTCGTTCGCTACAGCGTCCCACCAAATGACCAGATCTCGATCGAGTAATGTAAATGCTGTCGGCTTGGACTGATCCAGATCTTCTACATAATATACTGGATACCAAGCTTCGATCGGGTCGAATTTCGTCGGCTCATCTCCGCCTGGAGCTAATTGGTTGAGATCTTTTACCGCTGCGATTGTCATAGTTGCTACCCAGTGTGCCGTTTCTTTACACTTCGTTACGATTAGCATAACAATTCTTCACAGTCGGGTGCAAGTCTCGATCGTTTCCGGTGATGTTAGGATCTAGTTGTAGATAACTAAAATTGAATATGTCTGCAAGGGATGCTTTTCATGATGCTGTTAGAGTTGCTTTAGAGCGAGATGGTTGGATGATAACTCACGATCCTCTAACCCTTGAATTTGGATTAGGTTCTCTCTATGTTGATTTAGGTGCAGAGCGGGTAATTGCAGCAGAGCGGAGCAATGAGAAAATTGCAGTTGAAGTCAAAAGTTTTCTCAGTGGTTCAGCAGTTTCGGAGTTTCATACAGCACTGGGACAATATCTGAACTATCGCCTATTGATGCAAGAGCAATATAGCGAGCACAAGTTGTATCTAGCTATTCCACTCAGTGCATATGATTCTTTTTTTCAGCTTCCATTTGTGCAAGCTACGATTAAGCAACATCAACTAAAATTAGCGATTTACATACCTGAAAATCGGGAGATTGTTAAATGGCAACATTAACTGAATATCAAACAAAGGTTCAAGATTTACTTACAGAATTAGCCGCTTATGGTTCCAAAGATGGAGAAGTTGAATCTCAATTAATTTTCGATCGGGAGCGCAATCATTATCAACTAGCATATGTAGGTTGGCGCAATAATCATCGAATTTATGGTTGCGTGGTACATCTAGATATCAAGGATGGCAAAATCTGGGTTCAACATAATGGCACTGAGTTTGATATTTCCATCAGACTTTCAGAGATGGGTATTGCTAAACAGAATATCGTTAATGGATTCCATTCGAGCTATATGCGACAATTTACAGAGTTTGCTGTTGGTTAAGGAAACGATCTCATTTGATAGGAGGCATAACTAAATACTTCTCTGATTGTTGAGTAGATATCTCGTATTTCAAAGAAGTCTGCATGGGCGGCATAAACAGTTTTGATGCCGAAACGGTGGAGTGCTAATTTAGTACGAGGAAGATGAAAATATTGGTAAATAGCGATCGCACTTTGCCAGCGATATTGGGTCATCAATTGTGCGGTAAGCTGGGCTGTGAGATAGGTATTATTACCCTGACTATCTACATAAATCTGCTCTGAAGGTAAAGCATTGGCAATTAAATATTGCTTCATCACTACAGCTTCATCAAAGCCCTCTTTGCCTACACCACCACTAACGATCGTATACTTAAATATTCCCTGTCGATAAAGTTGAATAGTCTTATCTAATCTTGCTTGCAATCGTGGTGAAGGTTGTCCATTCGGATTGACAGTGTTTCCTAGTACAACGGCAACATCAGCTCGTTTAATATTATCATTCAATCCGGCGATCGCGATCGATCCAGCAGCGATAATTAATAGCCCGATCGATCCGATCGTTCCGCGAGTTAGAATATTTATAATGCGACGACGAGCGAAATTCGATTTCTGGCTAGTCATAAGCTCGATATTGGATAGAATACAAAATTAAATCATATTCTATTTTGATTGATAGATTAAAGTAGAACAGTATTGTCGGCTATTCTACTTTAACTTAGTGTATATTAGCTGTGGATTTTTAATAGTACGAACAGAGCGAGAGATGTACTATTCGCACAAAAACACTACGACATCATTACTGAAGTTTCGCTATCCCCAAAGCTAGAGTAACATCGGATTCTCAGTACATATCGCCGACCTTTAAAAAGCCGAACTTTAATTGTTGCATTCAAATCTGTACCACTATCATCGTTGCCATCGAGATACTTGAGATCGCGATCTCGATCCTCAAAAAGAACCATGACTGTATCAGATTCTCCGAACGTCTGAATTGTATAGTTTCGAGTAGCAGTTGGGTTGATTATAAAGTTTTTCTGTTCAGTCGGAGCGAGAGACAAACTTTGCGATCGGAATGGTTGTAGTTCTGAATAGCTCGACTCCTCAAGTGGTGGATAGAATAAGCGAACTTGCTGAATATCTTGTTGAGAAATCCCACCAGCAGGGTTCAATCCATTTCGATACTGAGTAGGTTTATCTATTAATCCTGCTGGAAAAGCATAACTCATAATTGAATTGGGATCCCATTGAGATCCTGCAACCTCACTTATTTCAAGCTTTCTCAAGATATTCCGAAAGGTTTCATTCCGATCCCATTCGTTTGGAAAACCAGCAAAATAGTTATAAACTGCCTCTTCATTCCATTTAATACCTGAAAATGGGTTTTGATGCTCATGATCGAAGCCCAAAGTATGACCAATTTCGTGAACTGCTACACCAACTCCGCGACGATCTGTCCGTAGATCCTGGCCAAAATTCATTGTTCGTTCCAATTGTCCAGGAATATCGATTACATCACGACCAAGATAAGACCAATATCCATCTCCTTCTAAAAACCCAATTCGGATTTCAGCTTCACTGATATTTTGAACTTCCTCAAACTTGATGCCAATCCCTACATTTTTCCAAAGTTCAAATCCCTGTCGAACAATATCCTGTTGTTCATTTCCGGCTGAATATGGACCATTTTCAAAAAAGTAGTAACGTAGTGTCGTACCGTTGACCCATTTCTTGCCAATGACTTGGATGAGGCTAACTCGATCTGGCGACACACTCCGATCGAATACACGAGGTTGTACGTTCGGTAAACTACAGTATTTTTTAGTCTTAACGTCAGAATTTCCGACCTCATCTTGACTATCGACGATTCCGAGTTTCGCCTCAATTTGTTCGATCCGTTTTGAAATTCGATCGAGTTGCAATAAGTCTGATTGTGAAATTTCCGGCATTCCAAACTTCTCCAATTTTTAGATTCGTTATCACCGATCGCAAAAACTTCTTAAATGAGCTTCTACTATAAATGTAATATTACAAGTTGAATCGTTAATAGTCAATTAGTCATTTGTCGTACCTCAGTAAAATTTTTACTTTTATTGAAACACCAACCTTTTGAATGGCTGGATTGTTTCTGAATTAAGGCTTTGGCATTAAAATAGAGCCAAAAATGCAACTGTAGAATTGCTTCTAATTCTACAGTTGCATTTTTCAGCCATTTTGCTGTTTTTATTTGAGATGGTGTATGTTTGAGACGTTAAAAAGCCTCAAAGCATGATAATCGATAAATGGAACATTTGAATCGAAAGGGAACGATCTTACAATTATCAAATTAGATATAACAGGATGAACAAGATAATCCAGATAACATCGACAAAGTGCCAATAGATTTCAGCGGCTTCTACGCCGAAGTGATTATTGGTGCCGTAATGTTCGGATTTAATCGATCGCCATAATACTGCTAAAATCAACAGTACGCCGACGGTAACGTGCAATCCGTGGAAGCCTGTTAAGACATAGAAGGTGCTGGCAAATAAATTAGTTCGCAGTCCAAATTCTAAGTGACTGTACTCATACAACTGTCCGCCGAGGAAAATTATCCCCATGAGTGCGGTAAGTCCGAACCAGAGTTGTAAGCCTTTGACATCATTTTTCTTGATGGCTGTGTCGGCTTGATGGATGACTAGGCTACTGGCAATTAACACGATGGTATTAATGCCAGGAAGCATCAAATCGAGCTTTGGGGTGCCTGCGGGGGGCCATTCTGGGGAGACGGCGCGGAAGGCGAGGTAGGCGATAAATAAGCCGAGGAAGATCATTCCTTCGGCGACGAGGAAGACGATTAACCCGAAGATCCGAAAGTCTGGATGTGCTTCGTGGTGTCCAGCATGTTCGCCGTGGGATTCGGTTTCGATGCTGATTTGAGTTTGGTCGGAAATTGAGCCTTGCATAGGTTTTTGGTTATGGGTTATCGCTTAGATCCGTTGGCATTTCTTGTAAGGTTTTTAAATTAATATAGGTTTATATTCTAACGCTACAGTTACAATTTCTTCAGGAGTTAGTTCTCGTCCAGCCTCCATACCAGATACTCGTTCTGGATGAAAAATCAAATCAGAAGAATTGGGATGGGGAACATTTCTCATAAAAGTATTGAGCCAAGAGTCTATTTCACTTTCTGTCCCACTTACATTTATTATGTTCGTAACTAATTGTATCAATTCTATTTTAGAAAGGCTCTGGTTCATTAACTTGTACCTTTATTTAGTAGTGATATGCTGGATCTAGAATTTCTTTATGATACCGTGGTGTCACAACCACTAAATTATCTAATTGATATACATCGCCACCTTGTTGTATTGGTGTTCTATGATGCAAAATATAAGATTTGTTCTCACCTAACCATTGACTTTCTAACGCTATGGGAGCTAGTCCTCCAGTCATTCTGGTAATGTTGGATTTGCTGAACTGACTTGCTAAAGTAGATTCTGTTGATACAGTTATCCAAAACTGATTTCGTAGCTTATCGAAGCTTTTAAATGTCTTGCCTCGTAATTTATCAGCTATTTGCTTAGGTACAATTCCTACGTTTCCATCAGTACCTTTTAGCCACTTTCCAGTGACTATGGGTAACTTTTCTCCCCCTGTTGCTACCCCTGGAGTATTCCTCTTTTCCGATGAAGATTGAAATAATGAAATCTGAGTATGATGAGCATTGTCAGGCTGTTTAGAAAAGCTACTAGATTTGGCTACATTTACTTGATTAATGCTTATTGTAAATAATGTAGCTATAAATATGATTGGCAATAGTTTTCTCATTTTGGATTTATCTAATTTTGGGCAAGAACATCGGGTGGGCATTGCCCACCACATAGATTTCAGCTAATTAAACAGTCGTGGTTAGGACTTTTTCACTTTCGGGTTCGTCGGTGAAACCGTACTCGTAGGGGCCTGTAGTTAACACGGGGAGGACTTCAAAGTTCTCGATTTCTGGGGGACTGGTGGTTTGCCATTCGAGGGTGAGTGCGCGCCAAGGGTTGTTTCCGGCGACTTCTCCTTTGAAGCAGCACCAAATCATGTTGAAGATGAAGGGAATTGTAGAGACGGCGAGGATATAGCTACCGATCGTACATACTTGATTTAGACCCTGGAATTCTGGTGCGTACATGGCAATCCGGCGGGGCATTCCTTGCAATCCGAGGATGTGCATGGGGAGGAATGTCAGGTTGAAGCCGAAGTAGGTGAGTACAAAGTGAATTTTACCCCAGGTGTCGTCGATATGTCGTCCGGTGACTTTGGGGAACCAGTGATAGATGCCCGTAAAGATGCCGAAGACGCTCCCGCCGAAGAGAACGTAGTGGAGGTGGGCGACGACGAAGTAGGTATCGTGAACGTGGATGTCAAAGGGTACGGAGGCTAACATGACTCCGGTGATACCGCCGATGACGAAGGTGGAGATAAATCCCATCGCAAATAGCATGGGGGTATTGAGGGTGATTTTACCGCCCCACATGGTGGCTAACCAACCGAAGATTTTGATTCCTGTTGGTACGGCGATGACCATTGTGGCAATCATGAAGAACATCCGCAACCAAGCGGGGGTACCGCTGGTGAACATGTGATGCGCCCAGACGATGAGACCGAGGAAACTAATCGCCATACTAGAATACGCGATCGCGCCGTACCCAAAGATCGGTTTCCGTGAGTGAATGGGGATTACTTCGGAAATTACGCCGAAGAATGGGAGCACCATGATATATACGGCAGGGTGAGAGTAGAACCAGAACATATGCTGATAAACTACTGGCTGTCCACCACCGACGGGATTGAAAAAAGCTGTCCCGGCGAGTAAGTCAAAGGATAGTAAAATTAATGCGCCAGTTAGTACTGGGGTAGCAATTAAAATCAATAGTGATGTTGCTAGCATTGCCCAACAAAATAGGGGCATTTGCATCAGCGACATGCTGGGAATCCGCATTTTGAGGATTGTGGTGAGGAAATTAATCCCGCCCAAAATTGAGGATGTCCCCAATAACAATAGACTCATAATCCAGATGGCTTCACCTGGTTTACCCGAAAGCAAGCTTAGTGGTGGATAAGATGTCCATCCTGCTTGCGGTGGGCCGACAAAGAAGCTAGATATTAATAATAATCCAGTGGGGGGAATGATCCAAAATGCCACGGCGTTTAATTTTGGAAATGCCATATCCCGCGCCCCAATCATGAGGGGGAGGAGATAGTTGGCAAATGCTCCGGTACCTGTGGGCACAATCCACAGGAAGATCATGATTGTGCCGTGAAGGGTGAAGACACTATTATAAACGGCAGGATCGACTAAATCGGGGTCGGGGGTGGCTAGTTCTGTCCGAATTACTTCGGCTAGTAATCCGCCGATGATGTAGAAGAGGAAGCCTGTAACGAAGTATTGAATACCGATGACTTTATGGTCGGTACTAAATGTAAAATAATCTTGCCAACGCCGTTGGTGATAGTTTGGCGCATCCATTTCTGGGGCGACTTTGGGGATAAGAAGTTCTGCTGTCATTATTTAATGGTTAGTGACGGTTAAGGTTGTTTTTTTAACACAGAGGAACGCGGAGGTTTCACTGTTGGCGGAGCCTTCCCGTAGGGAGCGGTTCACTGAGGAATTAGCTAGCTGTAGGTTGGGTTGAACGAATGTGAAACCCAACATCCACAGAATTGATTGTTGAATGTGTTGGGTTTTCTCCAAAGGAGACGCTACGCGAACGAGGCTCAACTGTGAAACCCAACGTCCGCACAATTTATTGCTAAGTAGTAGCTGTAGGTTGGGTTGAAGGAATGTGAAACCTAGCATCAACAGAATTTATTGCTGAGTGGGTTGGTTTTTCTCCAAAGGAGACGCTACGCGAACGCGGGCTTCAACCCAACCTACAGAGTTATTCTCCTTTCAAAAATAACTTGTCTGTATAGAAAGGTTTATGAGTGGTGTTGGTGGGGGATACTTGCAAGCATTTCTGGTTGTACGCCCATTTCTTTGGCGTAGGGTGCCAAGTACTTGTCAGGAGCGAGATTTGCGGGGTTCATGGCGATTGTCTGTTTGACTAAATCGGCTTGAGCTTGGGCGGATTGTTGTTGACTGGCAATCCAAGTGGTGTAATCTTCCTTGGTGTGGACGATCATTCTTGTCACCATTGAGCCATGATAGCCACCGCAGAGTTCGGCACAGCGAAGCGGGTAGTTCCCGACTTTGTTGCTGGTGAATCTAAGTTGGGTGGGGGTACCAGGGATTACGTCTTGCTTGAGGCGAAGTTCGGGAATCCAGACGGCATGAATTACGTCTTGGGCGTTCATGTTTAGTTGGACTTCTTCGCCGACGGGTACGTGGAGTTCGCCGGAGGTGATGTTAGCATCGGGATAGGTGAAGATCCAGGCGTATTGCAAGCCTAAAACGTTGACGCTGACTCCTGGTGCTTTGCCTTGGTTGGCGGGTGATGCGCCGATACCCAGTGCCATTGGTTGGCTGGGTTTGGATGGCTCGGTGTTGAGAGTTGCTGCCATTGCGCTACCTTTGCCACCTGCGGGCATTCCGTGCATGGCGTGCATGTCATTGGCAGCGGAGGGATCGAATCCGCCCATTTCGTTGTATATTTCAAAGCTATAGATGGAGATCCAGAAGACGATCGCAGCAGGAATTGCCGTCCACAATATTTCTAATGGTACGTTACCTTCGATCGGATCGCCATCTCCAGTTTCACCTGGTTTACGGCGAAATTTAAAGGCTGCAACTACTAGTATGCCTTGTACTAGTAAAAATAATCCGGTGGAAATGGTCATCATGGCGTTGAATAAGCCATCGACGTGAGATGCTTCTTCGGATGCGGCGACGGGCATAAGTCCGTGATTTTGTCCGTACCAGAGACTAACCAGTGTTAGCCCTATGCCCAGAAGCAGGGTGATAATCGAGCTAGGTATCTTCATTGATGAGGGGGGAGGGGTAAGGGCAGATTGCCTGATTTCACTGGCTTGCAATCTGTTTTAGCTAGGGATAATGGCAGTTTTGCGACCTGTTATCCTTGAAAATTAGACCGATCGCTCTTACTAACGTACCGTAGCCAACTCGATCGATCTGTGTTCTTTGCATATCTTTAGATTTTCTTCGGGATCGTTCGATCGAAATTTGCCGTCATAATCATAGATTCAACCAAATTAAATTCTTAATGTTTTCTTTGGGATCTAGTTAATTTGAGAGTGAAAGATAGACGGAGAAAAGATTAGATCGATCGAGTCCGACCCCCTAGACGATCGATATTCGGTCTTGACCACCAACCGTCTGTAGGTATTAATGCTAGTTTGGGAATGCTTGACAAAGCGAACATAGCGAAGATCCACTGTGACATTAGGCAGTTAACTATAAATTTAATTACACATGTCCGACTCTGCATTCAGCCCCGAATTTAACCCTCGCAGTCTAGAATCGTCTCAAACACCTACCACTGCTCAAACCCAAATTCGCCGTCTAGTTTGGAAAATTGCCTTTGCTACCTTGCTACTCATGGCTGTAGGTAGTGCAACTAGAGTGATGAATGCTGGGTTAGCTTGCCCTGATTGGCCGTTGTGTTATGGGCAGTTGGTACCCACTCAGCAGATGAATCTCCAAGTTTTCCTAGAGTGGTTTCATCGTCTGGATGCGGGGTTAATTGGCTTGAGTACCCTGCTATTGGTGGGTTGGACTTGGTATAAACGAAAAGACCTTCCCGCGTGGCTGCTGGGGTCGGTTATGTTCGCCTTGGGGCTGATTTTGGCGCAGGGAGCATTAGGAGCTTTTACGGTGACTGAGTTGCTCCGTTTTGATATCGTCACCGCGCACTTGGGTACTGCCTTACTATTTTTTTGTACCATGCTGACGATCGGCACTTGCTTACTACCTAGCCCGTCAGCCAATTATCCCATCTCTCGGTCGCTACATTGGCTCGCGCCGATCGCCACAGTTTGCGTGTACGCTCAAAGTATCCTGGGGGGTTTAGTTGGTTCGCGTTGGGCATTACATCAGTGTTTGGGCAATTCAGCACTTTGTCAGGTAATGAATAATCATATCATTGGGGTTGTACCTGCTACTCTGAGTTCGATCGGTCTAATTGTGCTAGTTTGGCGACAGCCTAATTTACCTAACTATTGTCGTCATCTTGCCACCATTACAGGCGGTTTATTAGTCTCCCAAATTCTACTAGGCGTAGCTACTTTCAGACTCCATCTCCAAGTCGAACCACTCACAGTGATGCACCAATCGATCGGGGCTACATTACTCGGTACCTTGGTTGTTTTGACGGTAACAATATGGAGATTGAATAGTTCTAATTTGTCCGTAGAGTCTCCCCTTCAGCAGAATTGAGAGCCAGAAATTATTCATCCACATTAATAATTTAATTTTTAACAGTTGGTGTTGGTGGGCAGTGCCCACCCTACAAACTCTAATTGCGTTCGGTCAATCCAAAACTTGTACTGAGCGTAGCCGAAGTATCCAAAATTCAAAATCCAAATGCAAGAAACCCTAGATTCATCACTTGTCGGTATTGAAGATCGCAAACACGAAAACTTTCTTCAAGTTGTCCAGAGTTATTATCAACTTACCAAACCTCGAATTATCCCATTACTATTGATCACTACCGCAGCCGCGATGTGGTTGGCGGATGGTGGTAATACCAATCCAGGTTTATTTTTAATTACAGTTACTGGGGGGATGTTTGCGGCGACTTCTGCCCATACGATGAATTGCATTTACGATCGAGATATCGATTATGCAATGGAACGGACTCGCTCTCGGCCTATTCCTTCTGGTAGAATCAAAGTCGCTCATGCTTGGATCTTTGCGATCGTTTTAGCAGTATTATCATTTACGATTTTAACTGTATTTGCAAATCTCCTATCGGCTGTATTAGCGATGGCGGGAATTGCCTTCTACATGGTGGTATATACCCACATGCTCAAACGCCATACGCCGCAAAATATCGTCATTGGTGGCGCGGCGGGAGCGATTCCGGTATTAGTTGGTTGGGCGGCGGTGACGAATAGTTTGAGTATTGAAGCTTGGTTATTGTTTGCGATCGTCTTTTTGTGGACTCCACCACATTTTTGGGCATTAGCATTGATGATCAAAGATGATTATGCCAAGGTGAATATTCCAATGTTGCCTGTGGTTGCGGGGGAAGTAGAAACGGTTAAACAAATGTGGATTTATACGCTGATCTTAATTCCCACAACTTTATTACTTGTCTATCCTCTGGGTGCGGCTGGAATTGTATATGGAATTACGGCGGTTGGATTGGGTTATGTATTTGTCAAGAAAAATTGGCAACTATTACAAGCTCCCACTGATAAAAATCTCGCAAAGTCACTATTTAAGTATTCGATCTCTTATATGATGCTGTTGTGTACGGCGATCGTCATCGATAGTTTGCCACAGACAAAAAGTGCGATCGAACTTATATTAAATATTATCCCTAACTACTGAGTTCGGTTAGCCAGCGACTAAAGTCGCGGCACATGAAGCAAAGTCCGCCTGTCTTGAAAAGGTGCTTCACTTGGGGAAACCCCAAGACCGCACTTTTCGCTACGCGGACTGATAATACTTAACAAAAAGCGTATTTCTTCATCCCTGACCCCTCATCCCTCATCCCTGACCCCTATCCTTGCTGGTTGAATTAATGCTTCAACGATCGCATTGAGGGTACGGCGATCGAATACCATTTGGACGTGAGACAATACTGGCAAATTGATGTCTGTACCCAATCCCAATTGGGAACTTCGGGGGGGTAAAATCATCAGATCGAAAGATGTCCAAATCGAAGTAATATTCAGTCGATCCAGCCTGCCGACATCACTATTCAAATCCTCGATAAACTGGTGATTTGGGCGCATTTGGATACAACCAGCGCGAGTAGTAAAATAGGCGGCTACAGTGCCATTATGGGGGGCTGAGATGCTAATAAATCGTTGGACTCGATCGATCCCGCCCAAGCGTTGGAGATAATAACGACTAACCAATCCTCCCATACTAAAGCCGAGGAGATCGATCGGTTGATGAGGTGGAAATGTTCGCTCTACCAAATCCGCCACCTGTTGAGCCAAAACTTCCAATTTAGCATCGCCACTATTGGGTTCGAGATCGATATCATAAACCTGCCAACCCAATCCCCGCAGATGACTGGCGATCTTCCGCATTTTGTGACTGGTATCTGTCAATCCATGGATGAGGAGAATCGGGTTGCGAGTTGGTGTCGGCTGCATTGGTAGCTCAGTCACGATCGTAGCAATTGATAGGGTACTCTAGATTGTAAAAGACAAAAGGCGATCGATTGAGATCGCTCATGACAGTTTGTCAACTGGCTCTAGTATTAGAGTGCCCAAATCTGAGGTAAAGTTTTGTTAAACTTTGTAATCCGATCTTGCGCTTGCTATTGCCCAAATTTGATAATTCAATCTATGTGATAAATAGAGATAATCCATTATGTTCAAAAGATTTTTTGGCAAGAAAAATGACGGCTTCTACATGCAAATAGAAGATGATGCTCCTACCCCAAAAGTACCAGCTAAAGCCAAGGCTGAACCTGCCGTCGGAGTACCCGCAACACCTACAGCGACCATCGCCGCACCCGCAGATGTCCCAACAGTGGTAGCCGCAGCACCCACAGCAGTTGTAGCAGAGACAGCCGCAGCACCTACAGCAGCCGCAAAATCAACACCACTAAACCCAACCCAGAAAAAAGTGGCTGAGGCAGAAAAAGCCGCCGCCAAAGCAGCCGCCAGAGCTGAGAAAAAATCGGCCAAGAAAGCCGCTGACGAACAGAAAGTAGCTGTTGCTGCTGCGGCTCCTGTAGCTCCAGCTCCCGCGCCTCCTGCCCCCATTACCAACTTCGCCACAGACTATCTGATCAAACCATCTAGTGACAGCTCTCGCCGTCGCCCTGGAGCTAATATGAACAAGTTTCTAGAACTAGCTCGTGAAGCTAAAATACCTGTGAATATTAAAAAGTAGCTTAGGGAATAGGGGGTAGGGAATAGGGAATAGGGGGTAGGGTACGGTAACTAGCCAGTCTCCCTGACCCCTGACCCCTGACCCCTGACCCCAGACCCCATAGCCCAGGACCC
>JANMEL010000069.1:0-34540 GCA_031376885.1 Chamaesiphon sp. OTE_70b_metabat_96
TTTTGTTTTTTGGTTTTTGGGTTTTGGGTTTTGGTTTAATTTTGGGGTTGAAAACGGTATTTAACACGACCGCGATTTTAGTCTACATCAAAGAGGGTCTAAAAAAGGTAACACTCTTTACATGGCGTTCATCTTTTGACGCGCAATCTTCTGTGATGGCAATTTATTTCTTGAGTTGGCGATCTGACTGAGCTGGATAAATAATTCGCCACCATGTCAAGCCTGACTCAATTTGCTCGATGAGTTGGAAATCAGTAGCGATCGCCGCCGATCCAGATGCGGTAGAATCTTTGATAAAATCAAATGCCTTGCGAAAGTCGATCGGTGTGGCGGTAATCGGTGCGTCAAAATGACAGGGAATAATTCGCTCAAAATCCCACTCGCAAACCCGATCGACCCATTCGATCGTCGCTTGAGGATTGCGATTGAGAATCACTTTCTGGAGAATCGGCGCGACTAATAATCGGCCATTTTGTCGTAAAATTTCAAACGCGGTTTCCCAGTCAGATCGCCAGCGGAACGGATACAGTCCAAAGTAGCCTTTTCTAGACCGATCGAGGGCTGTTAAAGACTCGCGGAATACATTTGACCATTTGGGGATTTCTAGGCTGCTAGGACGGAAATATAAGGCAAATAAGCAAATCCTTTGCCATCCCTTGATGCGCTGGGAAAAAGTATCGTCGATTCGATCGCCAGCTTCATCCCGACCATGAAATAATAAGGGATAAGGATCGACAGCGATGATTTCGGGTGGTGTGGAGGGAATCGAAATGATGGTATCTGTTACCAAAAGTGTGCGCGATCGCTTATGATATAAAGCAACCTCCGCAAACTGACCTGGGCCGAGATCGATCGTATCTAATATGGCATAATCAAATTCGTCACCAAAAGGTGCTTGAGTGATATCTGCTGGCAAAATATGGGTGCGATCGGCAGGTAAACCCAACCAACTCAATGGTAGGTCGATCGGAAAGCTCCATCGATCTGGTGTCACCCAAATCTGAGCTTGGGGAAAGCACCGCGCAAATGGGCCTTCAAATACCTTATGCTCTAAACCAGATATAGTTGGGAGAATAATATGCTGAATATCTCCATACATCTCGACCAACTCATTTAAAAGTCTCAGGCACTCCAAAGTAGGAGCCACAGGCGCGTAGACGAGCAAACCTCGATCGCCCGACCTTACCACGGTCATCCGAATCGGCACTACCACATAAAAGATACCCTGAACTTGCTCGAATGTCCAGATTGTGTCGGGCACAACTTCACGTCGAATCGTCTGCCGTTGAGCATAAGGATAAATCGGCAACGTAAACCAATACCGCCAAGCTCGATCTTGTCGTTGTACCTGAGTTGACTCGCTCACTCTAGCGTCACAGTCCTAAAGTATATGTACCATAATCAAGATGATAGTCCGCACTAGCAGACTATCACCTCAAACGCATCAAAGATCGACTCTGAGCTTATACTGCTTCAACTTCAACTTGAGCAGCCGCAAGAGCAGCAGCCTTAGCCGCTTTTTTGAGAGGGGGAATTTTGAGAGTGAGGTAACGAATTACATCTTCGCTCAACCGCATTGCCCGTTCTAGAGGTGCGACTTCTTTACCAGTCCCAGTATAGTTGACTTGAACATAGATTCCGTCGCGACTTTTGCCAATTTGGTAAGCAAGACGGCGTTTACCACGTTGCTGGGTTTCCATTTCGGTGGCACCATTAGTCTCTAAAATGCTCCGATATTTCTCGATCGATGCGTCTGCTTGTTCGTCTGACAAGTCAGGCCGCAGAATGTACATAATTTCGTATTTGTCGCTCACGGGTTCTCCTTATGGGCAGTGTGGCTTCTACATCAATTAGATTGAGTGGAGTAGAAGCAAGGGATCGCCATTATATCAGATAAGTGGTAGATTTAGCCAAACCAATGAGGTAGATGAGTATCTTGGTGTTCGAGGTAGGAGACAATCCACGAACCACAGGTGCTAAAAGTCAACAACAAGCAAATAGAAATAAGATATGCACTACAGATGACACGGACAATCGAAGGTGCGGAGACAATATCTAACATGGTTCATTCAGCTCAAGGCTGTTGAAATTGTTGGTGAACTACCTATCTATTAGTAATTCTGCTGCTTGCTACACTAGATAATCTGTGTTCTTCGTCACTTTGGTGAGGCTTTATTTGATGTGGCGATCGCCTTCGACAGTTACATAAATCAACATTAAATCTCTACAGACCAAAGGTTTAATTTCGATCGCGAGAAAATGGGCTGATTTCAGACTCCCCTACTATTTTACCCCGATTTGTTAATAAATGCTGATGATTTGCTAAATCTTCGCGATCCTTGAAAAAGTACAACAGCAGCAGTTTTCGATCGGGCGGAGAGATCGATCGTTGGAGTAGCCTACCGGAAGTAATCGCAATGCCGAAGTTGAAATTCTTCGTTTCGCTGTCTAACTGTCGTTGGCAGAGCCTACCGGAGGTAATCGATTATTCTAATTCTAATAATTGAGCCAGTTTATGAGCGGCTTCATGAGAATCGAGAGGCGACCAAACTTCATAAGTCGCACCAGCTTGTAAAATTGGCTTTTCTTCTTGTGATAGTTGGTATCGCTGAACGTATTTACCTCTTACGCCCCCTTGCATCTTGGCAAAGTCATATTCAGGCTGCAATTCATCTTCTAGTTCGTCAACTTCTTTTCTCATAACAATATGGGTTGTTGTACCGATCCGCTATAACTCCAAAATTTTTGGGTTGTGTATTGCATTAAATTTTCCCACACGGCCCAACTTTAAATTCAGAGATCGCTTCTTTTGCTAAAGCATCTAGTTTCCCGTCGGCGACATCTTGCTCTAATTGCCGATCCCAACGTTGATAATCCGCGTCAGCGAACCACTGTCTGAGTCGCTGAAACTCATCTGGGGCAAGTGTCAGGATTGCTGTTTTGATTTGTTCGATGGTTGACATATAGATTTTAACTCTTGTTTGTATTTATGACACGATCGATAAGGCTTCAATGGTAACAGTTCCACCCTCGATCGCTTCAATCAGAAGTTTAAATCCATACAACAGACTCATACCAATAAGAGGATCTGCTTCAGATGCGGCGACATCAATAACTTGAATCTGACCGTCCCAAATCACCGTCGCGGTATACATATCAAACACGACTTCGCTACCATCGCCCAAAGTAGCAATGTCACGAAATCTCCAGGGTAATCCGAGCGATTCAATTGCCGATAACGGCAGAGATAGAAAACCTGTAAAGCCTGTATCAATAACTGTTTCAATCATTTGCTTTGGGTTGTTCGCATGACTGACCGCAAGCCGAATTACGGCTTCACAACGCTGATTGACGAAGCCATACATCATACAGCTTTTTTCAGGCTACGAGAACCAAAACGATAAACGGCGCGATGTCCGATCCGAATTACCCAGGGTTGAGCATCGGGATATCGATCGTATAATCGATCTGTTGCGTCGATCGTGTTATCAGCTACTTCAAAAGCGGCGGTTTCGATATCAATGGCGACAATCTTGCCATCGTTGCCTGCTTCAACTTGAGATCGAATCTGAGATTGATAAATCTCGTCGCCACGACGGGCAAATTCTTCTTTGCTATAGCGGGGTTGTGTTGTAGTCATGCAGCTAGCCTCAACTTCTATATCCTTTAATTGTAATCTGTCAGTCCTTAATTTAGTGTTGAGAGGACGATTCGTTAGAAGTCACACTAGCGGGTAAAATATAAATATAACCTTGTAAACTAGAACTGCATTGTGGCAACACTATCTCCAGACACTTCTGCTAGTATTGCTCTCATCAAGGCTCAGTGCCTAGCAATTATCAATCTTGCTACCAACGCAGAATGGAAGCTATTTACGAGGTTTGGAGAAACAGAAGAAACATTGGTAGTTCTCTCCGAACTGAAGACTGTTGCTGAAGAAGCAAGTGATGCCTTCTCTCGGCTTAGTAGTTTACAATTGAAGGTAGCAACTGCCCAACCAGATATATCTGCCGCTCTAGCCAGGTTGGTAATGGATTCTAAAGAACGAATTGAAACTAGAATTCCAGCTTGGCAGCGGAGCATCGAAGAAATCCTTTTGACTTGGAGCCTTCCCTAAATGAGTAGTCCACAAATCCCAGATCTTGCCACGCGCATGAAATCGATCGAAAGTCTCCGCCAAACCCGCAGAGAAATTGCCGAATTCAATCAAGAATTAGCAGAAATCGAAGCTCAACTCGATCGAGAGTTATATGCTCAGAAGTTAGCACGGATTGGTAAAAGTACGCCAGCAACCTAGATAAGATCGATCGAACCCCAAGATTATCGCAATCTACACAAATCGCTCGAATCTCAAGGAGCTGAAGACTCGATCGATTAAGGTAAAGGACGTTGACGAATTCTATCCCGTTCTACGATCGTAAACCATCCCTCAATCTGCAATTCCTCAGTTTGAAACAGATTCAATAATATTGCTGCTGGTTCTTCTGGGGTATGAGGACGGAATCGTAAATAGATAACACCTTTTGGTGGAGGTAATCGAAAACGATAGATAAGTTCGCCATAATCACGATCGAATGTCAAAATTATCCGTTGCTCGTCTACCGCACGAGCCAATACTTCAGGATCTTCAATTCCTGGTGAGTCTTCCGTGATGGATGCAACCTCACAGCCTGCTTGTCGCAGCAGTTTGACGCTAACTAGCGGGAAGTTTTCATTCGCCAGAAGCTGCATTAACTTACCTCGGATAATAGAGGTGTGTAGTAGACATCTTCTTTGATACACTCTGCGGCAAAGGCGAATACAGCTTGGATCGATCGAGTATTCAGTGTCGGGTAGTTTTCTAAAACCTGTTGTTCTGTCCACCCTTCTGAGAATAGTCCGAGAATGAATTCAACTGATAGCCGCGTTCCTTTGACTACTGGCTTTCCCAGCAGAATTTTGGGATCTGAATGAATATATGTTTTCCAGTCCATGATTTCATCTATCTCTGTAGCTTTCGTCTATTATCCTCGATTTGCTTGGGTTGTTGCTATGCGATCGAGTCTCAATGATCTGAAGACTCGATCGCATAACTGACTTTAACAATCGATCGAGTAAAATACTTAAATCAATTGCCATATCTGGATTTAAAGTGGTTTGCAATGCTCACCCTACTTGGAAACTATATCCATCTATAAAATATCATCTAGCATTGCCAACGCCTCATTGACGGAGATTCCACCGTGAACAATATCTACTCGCACGAAATCTTCAGCACTTATTTTAGAACCTTCAAACTCTTCTAAAGCAGGAATATATTCCCAATCGGGTAGCCACGCATCATGAAATTTAAAAAGTTTATCTAATAAGCTTTCTGTGTTTTTGACTTCATTGCTAGTTGCCTTATATTTATTGCTGCGAAATTGATAACTACTATATCCTTCAAAACAATATATATCCCATTTTCTAGGATCCCAACCTTCTGCCAATGGATTCCCTTGTGCTTCTCTCATTTTCACGAAGTCAAGTAATTCTTCAGTCTCAATCCCCAAAACTTCCTCAGTATAGTCAACGCCCCAATGCAATTCTTCAATAATTTTGCCTTTCTCCAATAATGTATAGCTAGAACAGCCAGAAGTATCTTCAGTCTCAAGATAAATACAATCTGATTGCAGTTGCTCTGAAATTTTAGCTACTGTAGATGAAGCACAAATGCTGAAATTCAAAATAATTGTCCAGTTGTGTCCTTGATATTGATACAAAATTTGACCACTGCTCAATTGAGTATCATATTGTCGAATTAATACATCTAGTCTCAGTTCTCCTCTTAATATTTCGGAGATGGCAGGACTCACTAGTTCAATCGGTGCTTTAACCATTAAAATTCCGAATGTATTTGTCTGCCAATTTGAAAACTCAAATCCACGTCGCTCAGGCAAATTTGTTTCTGTCTGCATAAAAGGTGTTCTAGATTTAACTAATGTCAAAATTAAATAAATATACTTGGGGAGACGTGGAATAATTGTCCCAAAGCCTTCGCTTGAGCTTTGCTAATCGATCGCTTGCCATTAACAATCTCTGACACTACTCCTCTAGAACCAATTATCCCAACTAATTCCTCTTGTTTCATATTCCGCGCTTCCATCAAATGCAACAGCATTCGATCCGGCTCTACATTCGGGGCTGGATAACTAGCATCTTCAAACTTTTCGATCAAGATAATCAACAGTTCTAAAAGTGCATCTTCTTCTGGTGTGCGTTGATGATGTTCTAATGATTCTGCAAGTATAATTGCCGCTTCATTTTCAGCTTCATTCTCGATCGCTTTTGGCTGATGTTGAGCCAAGAGATCGCCATAGACATTGCGATTAATAGTATGGATCATCTTTCCATTTATCCTTATCGTATTCAGCGTGGGTTAATACATACTTAATGTAGATGCGCTGGGTCGCATATCTGATGCTAGTAATCAGGCGATAGTCATTACCTTTGATATTGAAAACCGTAAAGTTACCAACAATATCGGCGGCTGGATATGTTTCTCTAACATTAACTAAATTTACCCATTCGGCTGATTTTGCGACTCGATACCACGCATCGAGTGAATCGGCAGCATCAGCATGTATTTCTGCAAACTCCAGTAATTTTTTGCGACTGACGATGTGCATGGATTGGAATGAGTGGGCATAAGTCCATGTTCTCGTAATGAGAATAGAATGTCAAGCATGTAGCTGTGGATCGGAACATGAGCCAAAAATGGCACAATAGAGGGATAGCTACTATACTGCCGTCCCTATTTAAAATTCTATGTCTGCTCTCAAACTCAGTGGTGCCGAGATACGTCAAGCCTTCCTCGATTTTTATAGCCAGCGGGGACATCAGCCGTTGCCGAGTGGTTCTTTGGTACCGGAAGATCCGACGGTGTTGTTGACGATCGCGGGGATGTTACCATTTAAGCCGATCTTCTTGGGTCAACGTCAGCCAGATTTTCCCCGTGCGACGACTTCTCAGAAATGTATCCGTACCAATGATATCGAGAATGTGGGACGGACGGCGCGGCATCATACGTTTTTTGAGATGTTGGGCAATTTTAGCTTTGGTGACTATTTTAAGGAACAGGCGATCGAATGGGGTTGGGAAATCTCGACTAAGGTATTTAAGCTGCCGCCGGAGCGGTTGGTTGTCAGTGTGTTTGAGGAGGATGATGAGGCTTTTGCAATCTGGCGCGACAAAATTGGCGTGAATCCTCTGCGAATTAAGCGGTTGGGTGCTGATGATAATTTTTGGGTGTCGGGGCCTACAGGCCCTTGTGGGCCATGCTCTGAGCTTTATTATGATTTCCATCCCGAATTGGGGAATGAGCATATCGATTTGGAGGATGACAGCAGATTTATTGAGTTTTATAATCTGGTGTTCATGCAGTACAACCGCGATGTCGATGGCAATCTCACTCCGTTAGCAAATCAGAACATCGACACGGGAATGGGTTTGGAGCGGATGGCGCAAATCTTGCAAGATGTGCCGAATAACTATGAGACGGATCTGATTTTTCCGATCGTCCAAACTGCGGCGGAAATTGCGGGGATTGATTATTCTCATAGTGATGAAAAAACCAAGACTTCGTTGAAGGTAATTGGCGATCACGTTCGGGCGGTTGTACATATGATCGCCGATGGAATTCGCGCTGAAAATACTGGGCGGGGTTATATTTTACGGCGGTTAATTCGGCGGGTGGTGCGTCATGGGCGATTGATTGGGATTGATGCTGAGTTTACGACTAAGGTAGCTGAAAGTGCGATCGCGATGTCGGAAGTTGCTTATCCTAATGTGCGGGAGAAGGCGGCGAAGATTAAGGCGGAACTGCAACGGGAGGAAGTTCAATTTTTAAAAACTCTGGGAAATGGCGAGAAGTTACTGGCGAATATTATTGCCGATGCTCTCAGTCAGGGTGTGAAAGAGATTTCGGGGCGGGATGCGTTTACGCTATTTGATACGCATGGTTTCCCATTAGAATTGACTCAAGAAGTTGCCGAAGAACAGGGTTTAACTGTTGATGCAGATGAGTTTGAAGTAGAGATGCAGATTCAGAAAGTTCGATCGCGTGGTGCGGCAGAATCGATCGATCTCACGGTTCAAGGTTCGTTAGATACTCTCGCCAATACAATTCAAGCGACTGATTTTATCGGCTATCATCAGTCTAATAGTATCGCTCAAGTGGTGGCACTATTATTAGATGGCGAAGTTCGCGATGAAGTAAATACTGGCGCGAATGTGCAAATTGTTTTAGATAAAAGTCCCTTCTATGCTGAGTCTGGTGGACAAGTTGGCGATCGCGGTTATATCTCAGGTGAGAATTCATTAGTCAGTATTAGTGATGTCAAGAAAGAGTCGGCTTTCTTCGTTCACTTTGGCACGATCGAGCGTGGAAGCTTACGAGTTGGCGATACAATTACCGCCCAAATCGATACTGGTTCTCGTCGTCGCGCTCAAGCAAATCATACGGCAACTCACCTCCTCCAAGCAGCCCTGAAAAAACTTGTCGATCCTGAGATTTCTCAAGCAGGTTCGTTAGTTTCATTCGACAGATTGCGGTTTGACTTTAACTGTGTCCGTGCGCTTACATCGATCGAAGTTCAACAGGTAGAAGAGTTGGTAAATAACTGGATTACCGAGGCTCATGCAGCCGATATTGAGGTAATGCCGATCGCACAGGCTAAAGCGAAAGGTGCGGTAGCGATGTTTGGTGAAAAATATGGTGCCGAAGTTCGCGTGATCGATTTCCCTGGCGTATCGATGGAATTGTGCGGGGGTATTCATGTGAATAATACTGCCGAAATTGGGGCGTTTAAAATCATCAGTGAAGCGGGAGTGGCTGCGGGAGTGCGGCGGATCGAAGCGGTGGCGGGTAATGCAATTTTAGACTATCTCAATGTGCGAGATAAAGTAGTCAAAGAATTGAGCGATCGGTTTAAAGCTAAACCCGAAGAAATCCTCGATCGAATCTCGACAATGCAGACTGAACTTAAAGCTAATCAGAAACAATTAGAGATAGTTAAGGGTGAATTGGCGATCGCAAAATCCGAACAATTACTAACTCAAGCGGTATCGATCGGTGAGTTTAAAATCATCATCGCCGAATTGGGTGATGTTGATGCTAATGCGCTCCAAACTGCGGCGGAACGGTTATTAAATAAACTTGGAGAAGGCGCGATCGTTTTAGCGTCAATTCCCGAACCGGATAAGGTTAGTTTGGTGGCGGCTTTTAGTAAAGGGGTAAATGCGAAGGGTTTACAGGCTGGGAAGTTTATCGGTAATATCGCGAAGATCTGCGGCGGTGGCGGCGGTGGACGACCGAATTTGGCTCAGGCTGGGGGACGGGATGCGAGTAAGGTGAAGGAGGCTTTGGAGGTGGCTAAGGCGGAGTTGGAGGCGGGTTTGGGTTGATGGTGCGGATGGCGGGGACGGCGTGCGGTTAAAACCGCCGCTTGTGATGCAAAACTCGCCTTCGCGGGTTAGGATATTAGTCCGCGTAGGCGGACTTTGCAACATGAGCGACGATTTCAATCGTTCTTTCTGAGATAATGCAGATCTTCTTTTTAGAGTGGGAATACTAACAATATTGTCTTCTCACTCGATCGCTAATGATAAGTAAATCGATTATGCAGCTTGATATCAAGCTCTCAGAAGCAAAATCATCAATTGGTATCCCTACGTTTAAAAGGGACGATCTTTTGAGAATTGCGTTAATAGATCTATCAACACTGAATCGAGCTGGTATTTCTCAAGATGAACGAGAAAGTTATACAACACAGTATCGACGGCTTGCTATTCTTGGAGATGCTCTATTTGATAGTGTGTTGATAAATCATCTTCTTGAGATTAATTCCAATCTTACCAAGAAGGAAATTGATGATTGGAGACAAGAGATTGCAACCAGAGATTCTTTGAAGGGGTTCGCCATCGAGTTAGGATTACCTAATTTTAGCTCTTCTTGGAACAATAAGAAACGTCAGTCCCCTGAAAAAGAACCCAATCTATGGGGAGAAATGTTTGAAGCAGTTATTGGAGCTATTTTCTTAGATCGAGAGTGTAACTTTGTTGAGTTGTCTCAATGGTTATGCGATCGATTTATTCATCCGGTTGTTGCCTGTGATGTAGATCAAAAATGGTTTGAGGAGCACTATGGATTTGCTGATGAACCAGACATGGAGATGCACCCAGATTATAATTTGTGGTAGTGATTGATGGTTTCGATCGATGAGTATATTTGATTTATCAATCGTAAGTTGGTGACTGTGATGCAAAATCCCAGTACAGCTTCGGCGGACTTCGCAACACCAGCGACGATTTCAATCGTGTGCCCTCATCGTGCATCTAAATCGGCTCCCGATCGGGAATCAAGGACTTCCGCCGATGATGTTCCTCCTGCCGATCGATATACTCACACAAATCATCTACCCCACTCTTACTCACCGTCAAAGCACCATAACTACCCTGCCATTTGAACAAGAAACCCGATCGAATCTCATAGTTGATCAAATGCGAATAACTCCCCTTCACCTGTTTGATAAAATCAGATATCGATCGCTTAGAAGTCCACCCAGAAACCCGACTTTTCCAAAAAGTCGGGTTTCTTGCCCCACTGTCTCCAAATAAACAATCCCAGTCCGCCTGTAGGGACTTGGTAACATGGGTGATGATTTCGATCGTGCGGGATTCGATCGGAAATCATCCTATCAAAATTATGTTGATATCGCATCCTAAATTTTGATATCATTATAGCCATTATACTAACTATATCTGTATTTAATATTTTTGAGTTTTACAGCCATAAATGCTAAAAAAATTAGAACTTCAAAACTTCAAGAGTCATCAACATACAGAATTTAATTTTGATGACTCACGCATACACGCGATGGTAGGTCAAAATAGCTCTGGAAAAACATCTGTTTTACAAGCAATAGATTATTTCTATCAACTTACCAATACAAATTTTAAGGGTGTTTTTGTCTCCCATAAAAAACCAGAATTTATTACAACAATTGGTCAGAGAAATTTATGCGTTAATATAAACGTCTGTGAAGAAAATAATGCATGGGATATTTTCTATGCATTTAACAAAGAAGATAATGACGATTGGTCTCCGGTTGCAGGATGGCCATATGATTTAGAACATTTAGATATGCTAGAAAATGAGTGGCTTATATCATTAAAAAATACTGAGGTGAAGGAAGTATTGTGTGCTCTTCGATCTGTAGCTTATATGAAATTATTATCTACTAATCTAGCAAAATCAGCTTATAGTGAAGAAATCATTCCAGAGATCAGATTTGATGGTTCAGGACTAGCACCGACATTAGACTATCTGCGAAATGAAAATCCAGATCGATTTCAAATTCTACAGGAAATGTTGAAACAAATCGTTCCAGGTGTCCGAAAAATAGGCGTAAGACGAGCCAAGGTTAAAATCGATCGACAGAGATCGATCGCAGTTGATGGTAAATCTATTGCTTATGAAGAAAGTCAAGAAGTTACCGGACAAGAAATAGTTCTAGATATGAATACAGGCGATCGCATTCCCGCTCATGCGATTAGTGAAGGAACGATGCTAACATTGGGGTTGCTAACCGTGTTAATGAATCCTAAACAGCCAAATTTGGTATTACTAGATGATATCGAACAGGGGCTGCATCCCAAAGCACAACGAGAATTAATTACAGTATTCAAGCAAATTATTCAAGCAAATCCAAATTTACAGATTATTTTCACTACTCACTCTCCATATATCATTGATGAACTCGAACCTTCTCAAGTTCATGTATTAAGTAACTCAGAATCTGGATTTACTCGTGCTAAACGCCTAGATGAACATCCCGATGCAGAATGGGCAAAACAAACTTTAACTACTGGTGAATTTTGGAATGCAGAAGGAGAAGATTGGGTGGTAGCTGGAGATCTGAATGATTGAGGTTGTTGTTATAGTTGAAAGTAGAATGGATGCAGTTACTGCCAAAAAGTTAGCCGAACGTATTCTTATAGAAAAGGTAGATTGGCTAGAAGAGGAAGGTTTACAATATCTATTTAAGTGGAGTGGTTTAGAAGTAGGCACTGAGTATTCTTGTTGGAAAGATACTGGTGATATTATCGATCGCGCTAAAAAAGCTGGTATTCCTATGCCCAGATTTTTAGGTCATGGTAAAACGGGATCGTTGAAAGCTGATGGTGCAGCCGCAATGAAAATTTTGAATTTAATCAAACTTCTCCATCTAAAAGAGCAGCGAAAAATAGCCGCAGTTCTGTTTATTCGCGATCTTGATAATCAATCTGAAAGAAGGCAAGGAATGGAGCAAGCAAGAGTAGAACATATCGATCGACAACCGCAGATAGAGATTATTATCGGTACAGCCGATCGAATGCGGGAAGCGTGGGTTCTCAATGGTTTTACACCCTTAAATTCGGAGGAAAAACAAATTCTAGAACAGCTAAAGACTAAGTTAAGTTTCGATCCTTGTGAGGAGGCTCATAGATTACGGTCTAATTCATTTGAAGAACCCGATCGCATCAGAAATCCAAAAGTAGTAGTCGAACAGCTTACAGAGAGAGATATTATCCGCGAACAGCAATGCTGGGAAGAAACCGATCTAGAAGTTATGAGATCGAGAGGAAATAATACAGGATTGACAGACTATCTGAATGAAATCGAGTACCGATTGATACCTGTAATTATTAGCTCCTGAATTTAATGGCATTCGATTCGATCGAACATCAAACAAACAACATCGAATCCACATGAAATAATCGACCCAATGATTCAGACATAGATCGATCGATCGGAACTCTCCCAGCCATTACATCTTCAACTACCGAGCTAGAACCAAAGACATCTAATAAGTCAGCAGATTGCATTTCTCGCTGTTCCATTAAGAACAACAGCATCGAGATTGGGTCATTTTCATGTTCTGGTTGATAAAATTCTTGCTCGAACTTCTCGACTAAAACAATTAATAATTCATAAAGTTCTTGCTGTTCTGGTGTGCGATTAGATAAGTGCATCAACTTCTCGACCATTACCAGAGCTTGCTCGTTTTCATCCTCTGTTTTGATTAGCTTAGGCTGATACTCTAGCAATAAATCTCTGTATCGCTCTCGATTAAAAGTAAGCGTCATTCTTCCACTGCTCCTTATCGTATTCTGCATGAGTGAGAATATATTTGATGTAAATTAGCTGCTGCTCGTAATCGATACTTACAATTAACCGATAATTATTTCCTTTGATATTGAAGACGGTAAAATTACTGACAGCCTCTGCTTTAGGAAAATTTTCTTGAACTTCAATTAGATTTGCCCATGTTGCTCTTGATGCAACCTTATACCAATTATCTAAAACATCTCGGACATCTGCATGTTTTTCTGCATACTCTCGCAATCGGCGATAACTGATAACGTGCATTAGCGATTATTTCTAGGCTACTTCACTAAATTTTAGATGGTGGTTATTCCCCACCATCTAAGTTTCAATTTAACCGAATAACATCGAACCAACGCCAAGAAATTGACCGATCGAATCGGCAGCCGATCGATCTAGTGGAGTTGTACCATTAATCATATGGTCAACTGCTTCCTCAGACCCCAGGATCGGTACCAAATCAGATAATTCAAGATCCCGTTCTTCCATTAAGAATAACATTGTCGATACAGAGTCATGTTCTGATTGAGAACGCTCGAATTCTTGGCCTAAATTGTCAACCATAATAGTTAATACTTTGTAAAGTTTTTGCTATTTGGAAGCATAGTCTGATATATATTTGAACTCCAATTGCTAGAGTTTGCTTATTTTCAGTCTCGGTGTTGATGTATTGGGGCTGATGGTCAGAAAGCAAATCTCTGAGTTATGGCGATCGAATGTAATATTTATTGTCTACTGCTCCTACCTTTATTCTACACGAGGACGAAGATCTCTAACTTCGATCGACGGGGGATCGTAATTTATGGTAACAATCGATACGGAACGAAATACCCCCAACCTCTATTTGAGGATTTGGGGGTATTTATCCGAGTCACTTCATCAACATTGGCGATTCTCCCGTGGAGAGGCTACGCCAACGAGGATTAAGAATAATCATCCTCAGTTTCGATGTCTATGTTGACTTTCCAATCGAAGTCTTCTTCGTCATCATCGCCACCACCAGGAGCTTTGATAGTGTCGCCGTAAAGTCCGGCAAATTCATCTTCCTCATCAGCAGCAGAAGGTTTGACGATCGACAAGCCACTCAAAGTAGGATCGTCTAGATCGTAACTCCGCGCGGTGCGATCGTCGAGAATCATATCCTCGTCACCGCTCATCATCCCGCCTTCATAGCTACCGTAGACATTTGGACTGCTATAGTCGCTATCGACCATCATGCTGTTTGAGTCCTCATAGGCATTGAAACCAGTCCCAGCGGGAATTAAACGACCGATGATGACGTTTTCTTTCAAACCGCGCAACCAGTCGGATTTGCCCTCGATCGCGGCTTCTGTGAGCACCCGTGTTGTCTCTTGGAAACTCGCGGCGGAGATGAAGCTATCGGTATTCAACGATGCCTTGGTGATACCGAGCAGCATGGGAGTATATTCCGCAGGAGCCGCACCAGTAATCGACATGGCTTCGTTTACCTGTTCGACTTGGCGGAGTTCTTGAAGTTCTCCAGGCAGCATGGTAGTGTCGCCACCATCGTCGATACGGACTTTGGAGGTCATTTGACGAACGATGACTTCGATGTGTTTGTCGGCAATATCTACACCTTGGGATTGATATACAGATTGGACTTGGTTCACGAGGAAGGATTGAGCTTTTTGGAGTGCGAGGAGTGCGGCTTCAAATACACCATTTTCTTCGCGGAAGTGGTTGAAGAAGACATCTAGAATCTCGTGGGGATTTTGTTGTCCGTCGGTGAGTAGATGTCCGGCTTTAACTTCGTTACCGTCGGATACGAGCAGATTTTGACCAGATCCGAGGAAGTATTCTTCGACTGCGCCACTGCGATCGATTACTTTGATTTCAGTGGGTTCTCCATCCTCGTTGTAGACGACGGAGGCGGTACCAGTGCGACGGTTGAGGATACAAGGTTCTTTGGGTTTGCGCGCTTCGAGCAGTTCCTCGATCCGGGGTAAACCTTGAATGATGTCTCCGGTTTTCGATCGCTCAAATACCAGTAGTACGAGATTATCACCCCGTTGGACTAGATCGCCATTATCGATATGCAAGATCGCTCCAGGAGACACCCGATAAGGACGCGCTAACCGTAGCACGACCTCAGACTCACCTACGGAGATGACTTGACCGGATTCGGGGCTAGGCAGTCCTTCAGCGAGTTGGTGACCAGATACGAGCAATTGACCAGCTTCGACGGTTGGTTTGGCTCCCTGGGTGTCAATGGTCAGCCTGTCGCTATCACGAATTAGCAGCACTCGGCGCACCGCTTCAGCACCTTGACGAATCCCGCGAATTTCCCCTGTTAGTTTACAGCGAATTTCGGTACGGGCGACGATCGCACCTGGGGCGATTTTTTGGCCGTCGGTGACGAGAGCTTCGGTGTAGGTACTACCGCCAAGGTTATCGCCTGCGGAGTCGCGGCGGATGACTAGGGATTCGAGGATCACCAGTTGGAGGCGGAGTTCGCCAGATGCCTCGTCGGTAATCAGCTCGATATCGGCGGCTAGTTGGGGTGTCATGGACATGGCATCCATTTCTAGCACTAGTTGGGTGCGGAGGAGTTCCACGCCATCTACTGATTTCACCCGTTCGCCATCTTTGTATGGTACGCGTTGAACTGCCCGTAGTTCGATGGTAGTAGCTTTACCGTCGGCGATCGCGCTGGGGGTTCCATTTTGATTGACGGAGGCTTGAGATGGGACACTAGGATCGTCAGGAACTTGATATTCAATTACCGGACGAATTAGTAGTGCGGAACCTTCGGGGGTTTCGACATATTCCAGGTACTTGAGTTCGGTGACGGCTTCTAGTTCTGGGACGGGTTTTTGACCGGGATTGACGATCGTTCCAGTGACCATTTGTCCTGATTCGGGGTCGTCGAGGAGATGTAGTTCCCCTGGTTTGATGGTGATTTCGCGGAGAATATCATTTTTCTGGACGACTTCGACGATACCCGCAATGCCACAGAAGATATCTTTGACTACTTCTGTACCAGCTTCGACGTATTGCCCGTCTTCGACATGGAGCAGGGTGATGTCTTTGTTGACTTCATGGGATTCTTCGGGTACCCAGAGGATTGTGCCACCTTGGACGACTTCGTAGCCCTGTTTGGCTTTACCTTTTTTCTGGACATCAAGTCCGGCAAATTTGATAATCCCACCCGTGCGGGTGCGATAGCGATCGTCGATCAGTTCGGCGACTGCTGTACCACTCTGTACTTTCGTACCTGGGGCGGTGAGGAGTTGGAAGCGTTGGTTGTCGTCGGTGGAGATGATGTATTGTTCGCGTCCACTTTGACTCTCGACTTCTACTTTGGCGCGATCGAGTGACACGGAAGCGGTGATAATATCGATCTCCCGTTTGTTGTCGTGCAATCTTACCACCCCACCATTGACAGAGACGAGGCGAGTCTCGGCAAGTACGCCATCTTCGGTGATGCGATCGCCATTTTTGACGACTGGTTCGGCTCCAGGTGGTAAGTTATAAACTTCACCTGAAAGTACCCAAATCAATCCACCCCGTTGAGCACTACGGGTCATATTACCTTGACGATCGGTCTTCTCTTCAGGAATGATATCGGCGAAGATAATTTCTCCTGCCAGATCGGAAGATACGTCTTTGGTTGCTTTCTCTTTGGATTGTCCACCGCGACTGAGAGCGATTTCGACGAGCAGATCGCCTGTTTTGACTTCCGCGCCATCGGCGACTAGTAGCAACGAGCCAGCGGTGAGGCTGTAGCTCTTTTTCTTCCCTTTCCCTTTGGGTTCGAGGATTAGATCGCCGTTGACTTCGACTTGTTCGCGCTCTTCACCATGACGAGTACGGATCGATCGTACCCGCAGATTGGAGAATTTGACGGTACCATCGTGAGGTGCCCGAATTTGTTGTTCGACTTCTCCGGTAAATACCCCACCCGTGTGGAATGTCCGCATGGTAAGCTGAGTACCAGGTTCGCCGATCGATTGCGCCGCAATAATCCCGACTGCTTCACCCAGATCTACTAGATGTCCGTGGGCTAGACTCCAACCATAGCACAACTGACAGACCGATCGAGCTGCCTCACAGGTGAGCGGCGAGCGGACGAATACCGCCTCGACGTTTGCCTTGGTAATTTCTTTGATCAGATCTTCACCCAACTCTTGGTTGCGGGTGCCGATTACCGCCTTTGTTTCAGGATGAATGACATCTGCGGCTAATACCCGCCCATACATCCGACTAGCGAGGGTAATCAGGACGCGATCGCCATCTTTCATCGCCTCTACATTCAGTCCGCGTTCGGTGCCGCAGTCATGTTCGCGGACGATTACATCCTGGGAAACGTCTACCAGACGACGAGTGAGGTAGCCAGAATCTGCCGTTCGTAGGGCAGTATCTACTAGTCCTTTCCGCGCACCATAGGAGGAAATAATGTACTCTGTTACCGTCAAACCTTCTTTAAAGTTGGTCTTAATTGGTAAATCGATAATTTCCCCTTGCGGATTTGCCATCAAACCCCGCATCCCTACGAGCTGACGTACTTGAGATAGATTTCCCCGCGCTCCAGAAAAGGCCATCATGTAGACGGAGTTCAGTGGATAGTTTTCGCGGAAGTTAATTACTACCTGATCTTTGAGAGCTTCGGAAGTCATGTTCCAGGTATCGATTACCTTCTGGAACCGTTCTACTTCCGTAATTTGCCCACGGGTGTATTTAGCTTCTGTCTCATCGATGGTAGTTTCGGCTGCTTCGAGTAGTTCCCGCTTAATGGGCGGAATTTTGAGGTCATCGATACTAATCGATACGCCTGCTCTAGTCGCAAACCGAAAACCCAATTCTTTGAGTTTATCAGCCATCTGCGCCGTACGTGCTGTCCCATAAAACCGGAACGACCACGAAATCAGTTTTTTTAACTGACCTTTATCCACCATTCTGTTGTTGAAAACGATTGGCTTTCTTTCTTTTTCGTTCATGATCTAGGGGATAGGGGATAGGGGATAGGGTATAGGGTATAGGGTCAGGGTTCAGGGATCGAGGGTCTGTAGGGGCGGGTGTCTTGTCGTTTTTTTATGCGGGGGGAACCCACTCGCCGTAAAAACGCCGCTTTATGAATCTAATGACGTTTCTATCAGAGATCCGTTCAAACCCGCCCTCCTCAGTAGAGATATAAGCAGGGTGAATTTCAATCCCCAATCCCCAATCCAAAATCCCTAAGCTCTTTTATGCTGAAAGCACTTCCTGAATCGTTTTGTTATAAATAATTCGTCCCGGAGTGGTGTAGATATATTGAGATAATAATTCGCCTGTTTTGGTTTCCCGAACGCGGCGGAACTTATAGCGTCTGGTAATTGTTCCATCGGCAGATTCGATCGTTTCTAGTGGTTCTGTTTCGGGGTCATCTGATTCCATCAAGCCGTCATATCTGACCCAAATAAAACTGTGGATGTTTAATTCTGCGCGATCGTAAGCGCGAACTACATCTTCGAGATTGCTAAAATAGCGATCGGTATCAGGTAGAGCGGGGTTACGGGCGGTGAGATAATAACAGCCTAAGACCATATCCTGAGACGGTGCGACGATCGGCGAACCAGTTGCAGGGGATAGAATGTTGTTACTCGCCAGCATGAGCAAGCGTGCTTCTGCTTGAGACTCCAGAGATAGAGGTACATGTACCGCCATTTGGTCGCCGTCAAAGTCAGCGTTAAATGCGGGACATACTAGAGGGTGAAGTTGAATCGCCCGACCTTCGACCAAGATTGGCTCGAAAGCTTGAATGCCCAATCTGTGTAGGGTTGGTGCCCGATTGAGCATCACTGGATGTCCAGAGATGACTTCTTCCAAGACATCCCATACGGTTGGATCTCCCCGTTGGATCAGTTTTTTCGCCGCTTTAATATTGTTGACGAGGTTGTTTTTAATCAACCTTTGAATCACGAAAGGCTGGAACAATTCGATCGCCATTTCTCGCGGTAGTCCACACTGATGTATCTTCAGTTTTGGCCCAACGACAATAACCGATCGACCAGAATAGTCTACCCGTTTTCCGAGCAAGTTTTGCCGGAAACGACCCTGTTTACCTTCGATAATATCCGACAGAGATTTGAGGGCGCGATTATTTGCCCCAACTACCGTACGTCCCCGTCTACCGTTATCGATCAGTGCATCGACGGCTTCTTGGAGCATCCGTTTCTCGTTCCGAACGATGATTTCTGGTGCGAGGATTTCTTGTAATCTCGCCAGACGATTATTCCGGTTAATTACTCGACGATATAAATCGTTTAGATCTGATGTCGCAAATCGACCACCATCTAACTGCACCATCGGGCGCAAGTCGGGAGGAATGACCGGAATGTAACTCAAAATCATCCATTCAGGACGACTGCCAGTCGCAATAAAGTTATCGATTACCCGCAGGCGTTTAATCAACTTGGCGCGTTTTTGCCCCTTAGACTCGCTAATCTGCTCGCGCAGCTTCTCAGCCTCTTCTTCCATTTGCAGGTCTTCTAGCAGCCTTTGAACCGCCTCTGCGCCAATACCTACTTCGACACCTTCGAGCTGAGAATCTTCGCTATAAATCCGCTCCTCGATTTCCAACCACTGTTCTTCTGTCAGCAGTTGCTTATAACCGAGAGTTTCATCGTTACCCGCAGCTAGCACGACGTAAGAGTTAAAGTAAACAATTTGTTCGACATCCCGCAAAGGCATATCGAGCAGAATACTCAAATAACTAGGAATCCCCTTCAAATACCAAACATGAGATACTGGCGCGGCTAGTTTGATAAATCCCATCCGGTGACGACGCACGCGGGATTCGGTCACTTCTACCCCACACCGCTCGCAGACGATACCGCGATGGCGTACCCGCTTGTACTTCCCACAATGGCATTCCCAATCCTTAGCTGGCCCAAAGATTTTCTCACAAAACAAGCCATCCATCTCCGGCTTCAATGTCCGGTAGTTGATGGTTTCGGGTTTGGTGACTTCCCCAACTAGTTGTCCATTGGGCAAGTTCCGAGAACCCCACTCGCGAATTCGATCGGGTGAAGCAATCCCAATCTTAACGTAATCAAACTTAGTTTCTAACTTTTGACGTTGCATTTCAGGGGTGAGGGGTGAGGGGTGAGGGGTCAGGGGAGCGGGAGTTCAGGATTCAGGTTTCAGGTTTCAGGGGGTTGGTTTCTTCGGGGATATGTATGGTTCAACTCATCCATAATCTCCGATTCCTAACTTATCCCTGACCCCTGACCCCTGACCCCTCATCCCTCTTCGTTATCATCTCCACGAGCAAAGGACTCATAAGTGGGGCGAGATGGTGCGCGGCGGGTATTGATATCCGCCATCAGATCGACTTCCACATCACGGCTATCTCCATCGGCTGTTTGTTCGACTTTATGCACGGCGATATCTAATCCGAGTGATTGCAACTCGCGCATCAGTACTTTGAAAGATTCGGGCGTACCAGGGCTGGGGATAGATTTCCCTTTGACGATCGCATTTAGCGCATCATTACGGCCCTGCATATCGTCAGATTTGACGGTGAGCAGCTCTTGGAGAGTATATGCCGCTCCAAATGCTTCCAGTGCCCATACTTCCATTTCCCCGAACCGCTGTCCGCCTTGTTGGGCTTTACCACCGAGGGGCTGTTGGGTAACGAGGGAATAAGGCCCTGTCGATCGCGCGTGAATCTTATCATCTACTAAGTGGACGAGTTTGAGCATGTACGCTTTACCGACTGTTACAGGGCGGTCGAATGATTCACCCGTACGTCCATCGTAAACTGTAGTTTTTCCTGGTTCTTCAGGGTCGAAGATCCATGGTTTGTCTTGAGCGATCGCGGCTTCTTGGAGTTTGCCATGAACGGTACTGCGAGAAGCTTCCGCCCCATACATTTCATCGAATGGTGTCAGCTTGTAACGCATATCCAAATTATGACCTGCCCAACCCAGCAAACATTCAAATACTTGTCCGACATTCATCCGCGATGGTACGCCCAGGGGATTGAGGACAATCTCAATTGGTGTACCGTCGGGTAGATAGGGCATATCTTCAACGGGCATAATGCGGGAAACAATCCCCTTATTCCCGTGTCGCCCCGCCATTTTATCGCCAACTTGGATCTTCCGTTTTTGCGCGACATAAATACGGACGACCATATTCGCCCCAGGTGGCAATTCATCCCCCTGTTCGCGGGTAAATACCCGTACATCGACGACACGACCTTTTTCGCCGTTGGGTACGCGAAGGGAGTTATCCCGCACGTCACGAGCTTTTTCACCAAAGATTGCCCGTAAGAGCTTTTCTTCTGGCGGTTGATCGGATTCCCCTTTTGGAGTCACTTTACCGACGAGGATATCGCCAGACTCGACCCAGGCACCCTTACGGATAATTCCGGTTTCGTCAAGGTTTCGCAATGATTCTTCACTAACGTTGGGAATCTCGCGAGTAATTTCTTCGGGGCCTAATTTTGTTTGTCGTGCCTCGATTTCAAATTTCTCGATGTGGATACTGGTGTAGAAATCCAGGGCGACTAATTTCTCACTAATTAGGATTGCATCCTCATAGTTGTATCCTTCCCACGGCATATAAGCAACGAGAATATTCTGGCCTAGAGCCAGTTCCCCGCCTTCAGTCGCCGAACCATCTGCCAACACTTGACCTGCAACTACTTGTTGTCCGATTTGGACGAGGGGACGTTGGTTGAGACAGGTATCTTGGTTGGAACGGTGATACTTTTGAAGGTAGTGCTTTTGAGTGCGTCCATTATCGCCCTTAACGTCGATCGAATCTGCTTCAATAAAGGTGACTATCCCATCCAATTTCGATAGTACTACCATCCCCGAATCTCGTGCGGCTTGGACTTCCAAACCAGTGCCTACCAGGGGACGCTCAGGGCGTAGTAGGGGTACTGCTTGACGCTGCATGTTAGAACCCATCAGGGCGCGGTTAGCATCGTCATGTTCGAGGAAGGGAATCAATGATGTCGCTACCGAAATAATTTGCACGGGAGAAACCGCCACATAATCCACCTGATCGGGAGTCGTAGTAGTAAACTCGTGACGATACCGCACGGGAATCGTCGAACCCAAGATATACCCATTCTCGTCGGTGGTAATATCTCCAGGTGCAACCCGCAAGTCATCTTCTTGATCTGCGGTCATGTATTCGGCTTCTAGCTCCCGTTTCACCCGTCCATTTTCCACAGGGAGAAAGGGTGTGGCGATAAATCCATACTGATTTACCCGCGCGTGAGTAGCCAAGGAACCAATCAATCCGGCGTTAGGGCCTTCGGGAGTTTCGATCGGACAGATCCGCCCGTAGTGGGAGGTGTGGATATCTCGTACCGCAAAACCCGCCCGTTCCCGTGTCAAACCACCGGGACCTAATGCTGAAAGTCGGCGTTTGTGGGTCAACTCCGCTAGGGGATTGGTTTGATCCATAAACTGGGACAGTTGGGAAGACCCAAAAAATTCTTTCACCGCAGCCACTAATGGCTTGGGATTGACCAAACTCGCAGGTGTCAAACTACTAGTCTCAGAAACAGTCATCCGTTCGCGAATAATCCGCTCTAAGCGGTTCAAGCCAACCCGAATCTGGTTCTGCAACAACTCACCAACAGACCGCACCCGACGATTGCCTAAGTGATCGATGTCATCAGTACTACCGATATCAAATTCTAGATTAATCAGATAATCGATCGCCGCCAGAATATCTTGGGGAGTCAGTACCCGAATTGCATCAGGAGTTGTCAACCGCAATTTACGGTTCAATTTATACCGACCAACTTTACCCAAGTCGTAACGTTTGGGGTCAAAGAACCGCGAGTCAAGCAATTGCTGACCACCACTGACAGTAGGCGGCTCACCTGGACGTAACTTTTTATACAGTTCCATCAAGGCTTCTTCTTCGGTCAAGTTGCCTTCTTTCTCGATCGTCTTCTGATAAAATTCAGGGTGACGAAGCGAGTCAAAAATCTCGTTATCACTCAAACCCAACGCTTTCAATAATACCTGCGCCGAAAGCTTCCGCGTCTTGTCGATGCGTACCCAAACGATATCATTTTTATCAGTCTCGAATTTCAACCACGCGCCACGGTTGGGAATCAACGACGCACTATAAGTCCGCCGACCATTCTTATCCAGCTCAGACTTATAATAAACTCCAGGCGATCGCACGATCTGATTGACAATTACCCGCTCGGCACCGTTAATAATAAAGGTACCGCGATCGGTCATCAACGGCAAATCCCCAATAAAGACATCTTGCTCGATGATTTTGCCTTTATCTTCTTTATTAATCAACTGCGTCGGTACATACATCTGCACCGCATAACTCGCATCGCGACGTTTTGCCTCATCTACGTCATATTTCGGACGTTTGAGCTTATAATTTTTCGCCAAAAACCGCAACTCCAGTTTCCCTGTATAGTCGGTAATTGGGGAGAAGCTATCTAATTCTTCGATTAAGCCTTCTTCCAGAAACCAGCGGAAACTAGAACGCTGAATCTCTACTAAATCGGGCAACATGTAAGTGGATGCCGTAGTAGTAAGCTGACTAGTCATGGTTTTCCTCTCTAAGCTGATTCTGTACTGATTTAGCGATCTTTGGCGCGGTTGCGCTACATTCTTGTCTGAAAATTATCCGTCGATTATTGACGATGCTTTATTTGAAAGCTCACGTCAACAGTCAATCTAGCATAGCGTCCATTGTGTGGCATCGCAGGTAGTGGAGGGGGGAGGGATAACAATGCAGTAAAATTAGGAATGATTAAAGTAGTGATAATTAATAATTTTTGCGTCTAGTTAGCCGCAGCTAATACTGGTAAGCGAAATAATTGTCTCGCATTGGCTGTAGTAACTTCAGCCAGAAGCTCAAGACTCTCACCCCGTAGGTTGGCTAGATAACTCGCCACATGACTGACATAAGCTGGTTCATTGCGTTTGCCTCGATTGGGGATGGGTGCCAGAAATGGACAGTCAGTCTCAACTAATAAACGTTCGGGGGGGACGATTTGAGCTGAAGCTTGAATTTGGGTCGCATTTTTGAACGTGACAACTCCACTAAAACTGATGTAGAAACCCAAGTCTAGAAACCACTGTGTCTCTTCTGGAGTTCCCGTCCAACAGTGCATTACCCCTTTCACTTGGCCGAATTCTTGCCAATAATCTTGACAAAAATCTCTCATGGCGATCGCTGCATCGCGACAGTGGATAATGACGGGCAAATCTAGATCTCTCGCAATCTGTAACTGCGATCGAAATACCTCGATTTGCAACGCTCGATCGTCTGCCTTGAAAAAGTCCAAACCCATTTCACCGATCGCGACTACTCGCTTGTCGCTTGTTGCCAGCTCCCGAATTTGGTTCCCCAGATCTGGTTGCCATTCGCTCGCATCAAGGGGATGCAACCCAACGGCAAAAAATAGTTCGGGAAGCCTGTCAGCCAATGCCTGAGTCTTGCCAAACTCTGCTGGGGTGACACAAGAATGCACGAGCTGCACGACCCCCGCTGCTCGCCAGCGATCGCGTACTGCCTCCAAATCCTCCGCAAAGGAATCAAAGTTGATATGAACGTGAGTGTCAATTAGCTGCATTTAGCACCGATTAACGATAGTTTGTTTGACTCGATCGACAGTAGAATCTCCACCATCGATCGAGTCAAAATTAGCGAACTCCCAAAGGAGCCACTCCAAGTGTTAGGCAGCAGCTTCAGCAGGTTTAAGTACTTGAGCCAAGCGAGCCTTTTTGTTCGCACCGTTGTTACGATGCAATACGCCTTTTTGAACTGCCTTGTCGATCTTGCTGTAGGCAGCAGACATGCGCGTTTGAACCTCAGCCAAAGTTTCGGCTGTAGGTGTAGCGGCATGTTTTTCGACCGCCAAGAAGTAGTTTTTCATCAAAGTCCGCACCGCAGACTTATGAGATTTATTCCGAAGCCGATTCCGCTCGGCGATTTCGACACGTTTGATTGCAGACTTGATATTTGCCACAGTTTAGCCCAGGAAACTTGTGTTTAAAATTTGACATAATGCCAGACGTATCATCATAGCACTAACTCTTGAAAATAAACAAGGTTTTTTTCTAAATGCTTCCCGCGCCCTTCGCGGCAAGCACCGCAACTCCAAAAAACCTCCCTTGCCCTATCCTTCGGGAAGCCTTACGTCAACGCGTTTAAAAAAATCCCCTAATAGTAACGCGCTCAACTTTTTTAGAACTCACGTACTATTTTGACAGGAACATGATATAATCGTACTAGTGAATCGCGCTTCGCTCAGATCTTCCCACAACGAATAAGAATTGCCACTTCCTCAATTTAGAGCACCCCAATGGGGGTTCTATTTGTGGCACTCAAATTCTAGATCTGACACCACTGTCGCCGATCGCACACCATAGAACTTTACAACACTACCGAGCGGATCTATGACTTACACCACCAAAACAGAACGAACCAACAATACTGCAACGATCGTCCCAGATGCAATTATAGCTAACAAAGAGATGCTGCGCGATCGGTTTGCCAACCCTGAATATGTCAACCCCGATGCAAGGCTCCCACGTATTCAAGCCTTGCGCGGCGAAAATGGCGCGAGTGAGTGTGGTTACTTCATCACCGAAACCGAGATGCTCAAAGCAGGCTGGGGTGATATCGAGGAAGATAAATTAATCGTTTATGAATACAATAGTGGTGGTAAAGAGCGTGGCTTATTGATTCAATCACCTCGAATGCTAGTGGTACCACGTTCGCCATTATTTGCATTTGACAGACAAGTTTCTCGTCAAGAAGAGCGGATCGTTGTCGCCGGAAAATATAGCAAACAAGCTTATAGCGATCGCGAAAAATATGGCACCGCCCAGTGTTATGAAGTCTTACTATTAGACGAGCAAAATAAACCTTTGCACGAGATTGCTCTAGCGTATGTAGCTAAGGGTGCTAATCAAGCTAGCTTTAGCTTTCATTGGCAGCAACTAGTAAATGAAGTCACGAAATGTCATGCGATCGCCCACTCTATTCCCGCACGCCCTAAAGATGCTCGCTTTAATAGTTTATGTGTGTTTGAATTTAAAGTCAAACGCGAATTAGCAGGCAACAATGCTAAATCTCCAGCATGTAAGGTGGAAACGCATACAGTGCCAACAGAAGCAAATTGGGAACACTTCTTTGTGGGGCGACAAGATGATATTGCAGACAGGTTTTTGAGTTTATTAGCACCTACTACCGAACTAGTTTTACCGAAAGCTAACGTACTAAGTTTAGCTGAAACAGTGGAGAATACCGTAGAATAGCTAAGTAGGTTGGGTTGTGCTCGATCGCAACCCAACCTACTCTTGAATAATTCGACATCAAACAGACGTATCCCGACTTCTTGGAGAAGTCGGGGATATGAGCCTTCTATTTGCTAATTTTAAGTAACTCAACATCAAAGATGAGGGTAGCATTGGGTGGAATTACTCCGCCAGCACCATCGGCACCATAAGCCAATTGAGATGGAATAGTTAATTTACGTCGATCGCCGACTTTCATCGTACTCAAAGCTTCATCCCAACCTGGAATTACTTGTCCTTTACCTAGCATAAAGCTAAAAGGTTGACCGCGATCGCGAGAACTATCAAATTTTGTACCATCAGTCAGAGTGCCAGTATAATGAACAAAAACTGTTTGCCCTTGTTTTGCTGTTGATCCTTTACCTGATTTGAGGATGGTATATTTTAAGCCAGAAGGAGTAGAAATCGTTTTCGATCCTTTACTTACTTCTACAGCGACGGCATTTTTTTGGGGATGTCCACCACCACAATCGGCAACAGCAATTGATGGCAATAATAAAGCCGAAATACCACAGCCAAGTATCCACCTAAAACTAACGGATATATTATTCATTCTGGCACCTTAATTTATTATTATCTACGATAACATAAATTAAGAGTGGTTGAAATCATTTTTCAAATTTTCACCATCCAAATAGACGTAAAAATCTATACCAACCTGATGCAATTGTTTTTTTGACCTTGGAAGATTTGCCTGAATTCCCGCGATCGTTATAGAGATCGATCTGCACTTGAGTCAGTCTGACAGTTTTTTCTTCAATATTTCGCGCTCTTTTTGCGGCAAGTCTACGTTTTCGGTTCCTTAATCTATTGGTGGCGATGGCGGTATCCAATACTTCTTTTTCTAGAGTTCTAAGTTTCCGTTCATGATCTCTCCAAATCTTGGCTTTTGCCTGTAAATCTGCTTGAATATCTTCATTATTTAGAGATGCTCGGAAATTCTCATCATATTTCTCTTGCATCATTATCGCTCGTTTTTCTTTTGATTGCAAGACGGCATCATAAGCACTAAAAGGCGAAAGGATTTTTAGAGAGATAGGCGCGATTTCGATCAGGATCAGCACTCGTCTAATTAGATCGTGCCAGTCACGCATATCCTTGTTTTCTTCGACTAATTTATTTAATGCACTAATCTCACGTTCGATCCCATAAGTACTATTTTCAAATTGCTTGTTGCGGATGGCGATAATCTTTTCGGTTTCTGGATTTGGCTTACTCGCAACTTCTTCTTTTTCTCGTTGTTGCTGTTGAATTTCTGCTTCGACTTTCTTGATTTTCGCTTCCGCTTCATCTAATAGTCTTTTCCTAGCGTTGAAAATTTCTCCAGCTCCAGTATTTAATTCAACCTGTAAATCATTTTTTGCTTTCTCCAACAGCTTAATTTGATCTTTTCTTTCTGACTCTAAACCATCGATTTTTCGATTGATATATTTGAATCTTAAATCGTCCTTACTACCGATTTTATCCTTACTTCTCAACTCCTCTGCAAATTGCTTGTCTTCCGCGCTAATTTGAACCTTGATAGATGAATGGAATATTTGGGCTTCCAACGGAAAGGCAATCAGTAAAGATAAAATAATCGAAAAAGAGATTCTGATGATGACTGGAACGACGAATGGGAAAAAGTAAGTTTTGATAATGCCCCATAAATCATCATTTACTTGAAACTTCTTCGTACTCATCATAAAGTAGCGTTCGAGGAAAAATATAAAAGATCCCCAAAATACAACTACCAAAGCGGTAACAAAAAAATTTCCCCCGAAAAACTTATGCGCCGCAGTTCCGCCAGAAGTACCAGCCAATAGGGTAGTCAGAATAATCAACGCGCCAATAGTTACATATTTATTCTCCTCTGATGAAAGTTTGGTGTCGGTTAATGTCTCTCGATCGGCACCAGAGCAAAAAATCAGTATTCCTTTGATATTCTCAAGCAAATCAATCATCTTTAGAGTATTCTATATGTAAAAAATGACTACGTTTCAATGTATATTGTACCCAATCCTTGTTAGGATAAAATCAAGTTAACCTCGAACGGGTCATCAGTCATGCCTATTAAGATCCCTACTACTCTCGTCACTCTGGCTACTGCTATCCTATTATTTTTATCTACCTGGATTGTCACACCCTCCGCCTTAGCTATTACTCCCATCACATTATCCAACCTCAGCTATAAAGATTGTCCACCCGAAATAGCCGCAGGTGCGGTGACAAGTGGAGGCGTGACACAGGGAGCAAGCTGTTTTCTGGTGGTAGGCAAAGCCGAGAACAAGTCTGGCAAAATTGTCTACGATGCAGATGTCTATGGTCGGATCTATGATGCGGACAATAATATCGTATTGCAAAATCGGGGCAGGTTGGGTTCGATCGAGAAAGTCGTACCAGGAATCAATGATTTTGAGATGCGAATCACAGTGCCTGCAAACTTGGCTACCCCACTTCAACTCAAAAAGTTTAAGGCATCGGGCTTTGCTGCTAAGGTCAGACAGTAGTAATTATCCCTGAAAATGAACCCGATCTAATATGAGACTTATGTGCGAACCTAACAATACTAGTGTTGTTTTCGTCTAAAGTTCTCCCTATTCCTGTTAAGGTGACTATTTGTACTAAGCAACAGCGGTAAATGACAAATACTGGTTGGTGGCGAGTTTTGCTAGTGGGGATAGAACAAGGGAGTCTGCGGGTTCTGACCCCTATCCCCTATCCCCTATCCCCTATTCCCTATTCCCTAACTTTCGCAGGAAGTCTATTTTGAGCACTAGTAAAAATGTAGCCAAACGGGAATCATCACCAGAAAAATTGCCGTGCTGACGATAATACTACTAGCGACGAGATTGCGATCGAGATTATACTCTTCAGATAAAATCAATCCCGCAAAGGCTGATGGCATCCCCGACATCAATACCAAAGCCAAACGGGGACTTCCGCTCATGCCCATCATCGTAATTGCTACCCCAACCACAGTCGGCATGACGATCGTTTTAACCAGTGCAGGTACCAAAGCTAGTTTGAGACTTTGCCACCCCTGAATCTGACTCAACCGAATCCCCATCAAAATGAACGCCCCTGGAATCACCACCCAAATCGAGCCATGAAGACCTGATTCTATCAATTCTGGTAGTGGAAGACTTCGCGTCACTGAACCCAGCGCAAAACCCCACAGAGAGGGCACACAGAGCAAATTTTTCAACTGCGTCCACCACGTTGGTGCATCTGTCCCTTGACGGCCATAATAGCTCGATACTAGTACCCCCAAACCGTAAGTGCCAATCACATTTTGGGTGACGCTATATAGTACCGCCCAGCTCAAATCTGTCGCCGATACAAAAAATGGGACGATTGCCAGCCCGATAAAACCAGTATTTCCCAACATCGAACAAATCAGGAAACTACCTTTGACTCCAGATCCCAGGGATGGTAAATCTGGCTGGAGTCTTTGCCCAATCTGGATACTTACCCAGCCCAAGCTTACGCCTAACAGGAGAGAGGCGACCGTAATTGTCGGTGCCAATCCAGCGCGCTCATCAAAAATTGTCTGCCGAGCCAGGGAAAATAACTCGATCGGTACTCCTACCCAATACAAACCCCGCCCCAACCAATAAGGAACGGCGGAGGGCAAAAACCTTACCGATAAGACCCCCAATCCCGTCCAACAAATTAACGGTGTATAGGCTTGAAGTAGAGGATGTATCATTAGACTTCCTGCGAAAGTCAGGGAATAGCGAAAGGTGCTACTGGTCGGGTGACCCGCCCAGTGGTCTTGGGGTCTCCCCTGTCTTGTCGTTTTTTTATATCTCCTGTCGGAGAGGCTGCGCCAACGGGGGGAACCCTAGACATAAAAACGCCGCAAGTAGAGCACCTTTTCAAGACGGGGATTTGAAAAAGTGGTTTGGCTTTGTGCGTCTCCAGCCGATCGAGATCGATCGATTAGCGCACTACCTGCATCCCTTTAACATACCAGCGATCTTGTTGACGTACCAAATTATACTCGACTGAGAGTTTTTTGGAGTAGGAGCGTTCCGGCTTCAACACGCCGTTGGTGTAGCAGTCGGCATCCTCTTGGACTTGAGCTTGGATCTTGGCTACTTGAGTTTTGGCATCGATCGGCGGCACTGACAGAACGGCGGCTGTATGCTTATATTTCCAGTATACCCCATCTGCTTGCTCGGATTGGGTACGCTCGATCGCCCGAGACAAAGCAGGTTCGACGAGAATATCTTTTAATTCGGTAGTCTGATAGTCTTTCCCCAAAGACTTTGCTTTTGCACCTAACCAAGTTTCGACGACCTTGGTAGCTATTTCGGTAGTCAACAATCCGGCGACAATTGGCGGTTCTTTGAGTGCTGGAGTCTCGACTGCTGCTGAAGGAGCTACAATTGGCTTCGGTGCTTCGATGATTGGTGCCTTTGGAGTTGGTAGCCTCACATCTGCGGTGGTTTGAGTTTGGCGCATCAAGGAATTGCCCAGCCAAATCGACCCCCACAAACAGCCCAATCCCCCAGTCATTACCAGTAGCAAGCGACGAACGTTTGGGGATCTGCGGCGGCGACGACGGGCGAGGGTGGCGGTAGGTGTATTAGCTGTGGTCATGCGGCCAGATTTTCCGGCTGGCACTAGTTGACTGGTGGTGGGAAGTTGGATTCCAGTGGTGGAATAGCCTGACATGACCGTATTGGATGGGGGTTCGAGATAGTTTGGTTCTATCTGTCCATCAATTGTTCTAATTTTGGGGACTGTCGGGCGACGACGACGGCGTTCTCGTTCTAATTGAATTACTTTTTCGTTAGTTTCGTCAGTTGCTGCTTCCAAGGTCGCGGACATCACCGGAATTGGGGGCAGGGATACTGTCTGGGGTACTCGTTCGGCGGTGGGAAGGTTGTTGCTACCTACTGGTTCTTGTGGCGGTTGCCAAGCTGTGCTCAGGCTAGCACGGAGTGCCGCGATTGTCAATGGATCTACGGGAGGATCGAGATCTGGTACTGAGGATGATGGTTTGAGGCGATCGAGATTTGGAGCCGATTGTTGTTGTTCGGGTGCTGATAGACCCCCAGATATGGGCACTTCAATTAGTTTAGGGATCGATGTGGCCCAATTACCAATTCGGCGATCGTCCACAGATAACCGCTCTGCGAAGTTTTGGACATCAGGATTGTTGAAATAAGTCTCCAAAGCCGAGTCGCTAGTTGACAAATCTCGAAAACAGGGGAACACTTCGCCCTTAAACCATGATTCGACGTACCAACATAAGCCCCGAATGAGGTTGGGGAATCCCTGAGATTGTTGACGGATGACGATCAGCGCGGCTGATTCGGAAATTGAATTGAGTAGACGATCGGCTGTTTCGATTTGACCCAATAGTAAGGCACAAATTGCTTGCTCGATCGTCACATTGAGCCGGAGACTGAGGCGATGAACCAAAATCTGCTGCGCTCGATAAATCAACTGAGGATTGCGGTAAGCAAACCCTTGGGAGATTAGCGCGTGAGCTTGAAGATAAATACAAGCCAATTGCATCACATTCAGTGCGTTTGACTCCAATTGATTGGCATCTCGCCCGAGACTGCTAAATAAATTGCTTTGTTCGCCAGCGGTGATTTGGGGTAAAATTTCATGGACAAACTGTACAGTTCGTTCGCCATTTAGTCCGAACCGCTCTTGACACTCCAATTCGTTCTTGCAGGCTACTTCTAGTAACTCTTCCAGAAGTTGTATTCCTTGTAACCGTTGCTCGTTGCGATCGAGTGGCAATGATACCAGATAGGAGATCCGGTAGGGGCGCAATCGGCCCAGCCGACGTTCGATTTGACCCTGAATATGGGGAAATAAATCTTTTTGAACCAAAATTTTTCGGGCAGTTTCCAGGTGATTTCCCGCCACTTCGTATTCAGCTTGCTTCCATTCTTGTTCGCCCATTTCCATCAACGAAAATATCATCGTCAGGACGATATCTGGCTCCAGCGGCATCACATTACCCCCAGTGACCAGTCGAGATATCTTGGCGATCGAAGGGGCAATACTGGTCAAATTTGCCTCCACAGGGGGCAGTGGATGGAGACTGCCACTATTGCTGGTGCGACCATTGTTGCCAATATATGACATGCAGATGCTATTTATCTCTTCGTATTTGCCCTGCTCGAATAAGACTAACAGCCCACCCAGAAAGTGTTCTGGGGCGATTTCCAAGTCTGGCGATTGACGAAAAGCTGAGGCGGCAGCACTACTAGCAGCAGTATTTCCACCACTCCCCGCCGAAGTTTGGGAAGCTTGCGCCGATTCATATACCGCTCGTTGTTCGGGATCTTTCAACACTCGATAGGCAAAGGAAATCAGTTGCTTGCGAGATTCGATCGCCCCATCAGAATATCCCTGTCGGGGCATTTGGTGCAAACGATCTTGATACGCCTGCTCTAGCTCCGACAGATTGGTTTCTGGTACACCTAAAATTTGATAGTAATCAAGCGGAATTCGCACAGTTCACCTAATACACCACGAACAACTTGTTTGACAGTTATGAGTTAACAGTTAGCAATCGGCGGTTCGAGAGGGAGTAGGCTAGTCCATGAGTCCGACCTACCGCCATTTGTATCGATCGCCTTTGACTGTCAACTGTTTGCCGATCTAATTGGTTTCGATCGGCTGCTATTGGCAGTTGTAACACTTACTCTAGCTGTGAGCGAAAACTCCCGAACTGAAAACCATATTACTTTAAATTCGCGATTATGTCATGAATTTAAAACCTGGCACCAATCATAGTACAACATCGAGATTTTTAGTCAAGCATTTGTCAAAAAAATTTTCTCTAACCGCATCAAATCGTCAAAGAATAACACAGATACCTCAAAGTCATCAGTATTTTTACTGACGATCGAGCTGATTTCGATCGATATTCTCACCCACTAGCCAGTAGGACAGAAAATAGGCGACAATATCGATCGCACACGAGTGGATAAAACACACCAATGTTTCAAGAGAGAACTTTACCCGCATTTGAGCCTCGATCGGGAGAAGTCACCAAAGCAGAAGGCTTGATGTTGTACCGCGACATGGTTTTGGGTCGCTGCTTCGAGGACAAATGCGCGGAAATGTACTATCGGGGCAAAACGTTTGGTTTTGTCCATCTGTACAATGGACAAGAAGCGGTATCTTCGGGCATCATCAAAGCCATGCGTCCAGGGCAAGACTACGTTTCGAGTACTTATCGGGATCACGTTCACGCTTTGAGCGCGGGTGTTCCGGCGCGAGAAGTTATGGCGGAGTTGTTTGGGAAGGAAACTGGCTGTAGCAAAGGGCGCGGCGGCTCTATGCACATGTTTTCCAAGGAGCATCGCTTATTAGGCGGTTATGCTTTTATTGCGGAAGGAATTCCGGTAGCCACCGGAGCAGCATTTGCAGCGAAATATCGCCGTGAAGCTCTAGGCGATGCTAGTTCGGATCTGGTGTCGGCTTCCTTTTTTGGTGATGGAGCGGCAAATAATGGTCAATTTTTTGAGTGTCTGAATATGGCAGCTCTATGGAAATTGCCGATGCTGTATGTGGTGGAAAATAATAAGTGGGCGATCGGCATGTCTCATGAGCGTGCTACTTCAGTTCCCGAAATTTACAAGAAAGCCGCCGCCTTCGGGATGCACGGTGTTGAGGTCGATGGAATGGATGTCTTAGCCGTCCACAGGGCTGCTAAAGAGGCGGTAGCTCGCGCCAGGGCAGGGGAAGGGCCAACTTTGATTGAAGCCCTCACATACCGTTTTCGCGGCCACTCCTTGGCAGATCCAGATGAACTGCGATCGAAGGAAGAAAAGGAATTTTGGTTCGCACGGGATCCGATCGTCAAATTTGCTGATTATTTGACTAGTTCGGGTTTGATGACAGCCGAAGAGCTAAAAGCGATCGACGCTGAAATCCAAGCTGTCGTCGATGATTCGGTCGAATTCGCCCAAAACAGTCCAGAACCCGATCCTAGTGAGTTACGTCGCTATATTTTTGCGGAAGACTAGGGGGAGTGGGGGAGTGGGGGACTGGGGGACTGGGGGACTGGGGGACTGGGGGACTGGGGGACTGGGGGAGAGTTTACTCTCCC
>JANMEL010000073.1:0-39004 GCA_031376885.1 Chamaesiphon sp. OTE_70b_metabat_96
CATACTACAGCACAAATGGCAATCGTGATAATATCGATTAGTTTATGTTTTTTTCCACGTTCAATTCTAATATCTTTTATGTCGTTAAAGTGTTCTGCGATACTATACTTCGGCTTCAGCTTCATTTGAGATGATATTAGTCCTCAATAAATATAACACAATTAATTAACCACATCTATCTCTAGCTAATGGTTTGATGCTTTATTATTTTAATTTTAAGCCTAATTTATGAGTGATTTTAGTAATTCATAATTTTAATGCGTTCACCCTGATTCTCATCCTCGATCGGTAACGATAAACGGGATAAAGAATGTTGTATGAAGCATATCCGTTCTGCGTTGTTGAGACTTATAGACTACGTTAATCGATTGCATTGAACGCGATTTGGCGGCTGGACATGCCTGTGTGGTGCAATTGGTATCAACTGGTGCAGCATCGATGGAGCGGCGGTTGGCGGAGATTCCCGCTAGTGAGTGGGGCGATATGCGGGCGATCGATTTTACCCCCAAGGAAAGCATTGTCGAGTATTTGCTCACTGCTTTTCCGATCCACCTTTACCAGGTATCCCAAGATGAAAATGGCACCATTAAAAGTGAGTTAATGACTGACGCAAATGGCGATCCGATTATTTCCCAAGAAGCACTAGCCATGCGCGATGGGTTAATCGAACGAATGTCCATGCTACCACCAGTTAATAGCTTGCTCGATAGCTTAAATTGGCATTTTGGCGATTTGGTTGCAGAAGTCACTGGACGTAGCAAACGGGTAATACTCAAGGATGGACGTTATCAACTATCCCAACGTTCAACATCGAGTAATATCGCCGAAACAAATGGCTTCCAAGATGATGAGAAGCGAATCCTCGTCTTTTCTCAAAGTGGAGCCACAGGATCGAGTTACCACGCGGATTTAAGTCGCAAGAACCAACGCCTACGCCGTCACTACCTGCTCGAAAGCGGGTTTTCAGCAATTGGTGCAGTCCAAGGCTTAGGGCGGACTTTGAGAGCGAATCAACGTCAACAACCAGAATTCGTATTACTTTCTACTAATATTTGTGGTGAGTTAAGGTTTACTTCAACGATTAGCAGTCGTCTATCAAATTTGGGCGCAATTACTCGCGGACAGCGGGGTACGGGGAATAGTGGTTTGTTTAATGAAGATACCAATAATTTCAGTAGCCAATATGCCAAATCTGCATTGGGTGAATTCTTTGCCGATTTGCGTCGTGACAGTATTGGGGGGATTTCTTTGAGTGAGTTCTGCAATTATACCGGATTGCACCTAGTTAATGATAGTGGACAACTGCTCGATACTCTGCCTCAGATGAACACTTTCCTCAACCGCCTGTTGGCATTACCAATTGGGCTGCAAAACATCCTCTTTGCTGAATTTGAACAGCGGATCTTAACGCGAATTGAACAAGCTAAAGCGGCTGGTAGTTATGAGCGGGGTGTTGAGAATCTATTTAGCGATGGTGGCTTTGAAGTTACCGACACTCAAATTCTCAATACTCACTCATCCGGTGCTGAGACTATTTGCTATTCCATCGACAAGCTTAATAAACCGCACTTGGTTTCGATTGAGAGTGCCCAGCGTATCGCTAGCACTCAAAGGTTTAACTTCTACCGCCATACTAAAACTGGCAATTTAGCGATGGCAGGTTTAATCGATAAACGCATCAAACGTGATGGTTCGGCTGTGGATGTGATGGCAATTTATCAACCTGTATCTAATAAATTATGGCTAAAACTCGACCTTCCAGATTTTGAGAAAGTTTGGATAGCTGAAACACCCACCAACCAATACTGGACACAATGGCAACAACTAATCGACTTAGCTCCTCAGTTCGAGCGCGAACGTATTTATCTGATTTGCGGATTATTATTACCTGTTTGGAAGCAGTTACCCGACGATAATCCCAAAGTCTTCCGCCTCCAGACAAATGATGGTCGAATTCTGCTTGGTCGATCGATCGACCAACATCAAATTGAAAAGGTATTCAGTAATTTTGGAATGAAGGATTTAATCAAACTCAATGCTGAGGACATTTTCATGTTGGTGTGGGAACATCGTCAGGTGAAATATGTTAGCAAGTGGGAGTTGCAACGAAATTACTATAAAGGAGTCGAGCGATTCGAAGTATTGGCGGTTTATGGTAGCGACAATATTAACTGCTTTAAGGGTTTGGGCTGTTTTACTGAGATTATTCAGCATCGGACTAAGGTGTTTATTCCGGTGGATAAGGCGGTTGAAATTATCGATCGACTGTTGAATAGTTAACGAGCGAGCGAATCTTGCTTTAACTATAAGTTGATGACGTAAGTAAGCTAAGGCTAACTCCTAGTTAGTCTCAAGTGTGCTTCGCCCACGGAGAATGAACCTTAATTTGATTCCCATCATGCTCAATAAACTAACTGCTGCTCATAAACACTTTATCTGTTTGCTTCATGGAAAATTTGAGAATCGACATTTTTCTATTGGTGAAGCATTAATAGAAGTTTATTACGAATTCTTCGGTTGGTAATAATAGGGAAAGATAATCTCTCTTCAGAATCAGTTAAAATAGAGGAGGCTGCATAGTTCTTATCTACGCAGCTCCTTAAAAAAATCCAAAGCAATACTATCTAGGATAACATAATGTCAGAAGAAAGGTTTGACCGGATTGAATCTCAGCTTACCCAAGTCATTCAAGGGATGGCTATCATGCAACAGAATGTTGAAGATAAGCATAATCTATTGGTGCAAATTATGACCAGTGGCTTTACTTCTTTGAATCAGCGAGTTGATACAATAGAAAGTTCATTAAATCACTTGTCTCAACAAGTTAATGATATCAATATCGATCTGACTACCAATAAACAAAAAACAGAAGATAATGCCCGTAAAACACGCCGAATAAATCAACGGTTGATGAGATTGGAAGATAGTAATGAGGAGGCTTAATCAGATTCAACTAGCCTAATATCTCTAGTTTTCAGTAATTAAGCACCAATTCTTCTTGGTGCTTTTACGAATTATTTATTTAGAAAATCAGCTAAAATGGAAGAGTCCACTCGATGGCAATCGAGTGGACTCTTCAAAAACTCAAATCCCAATATTCACTAGGATAACATAATGTCAGAACAACGTTTCGACCGCATTGAAAATCAACTCACTCAAGTCATTCAGGGTATGGCTGTGATGCAACAGAACATGACTCTCATACAACAGAATATGGCTGTCATGCAACAAAACATGGCTACCAAGCAAGATCTAGCCCTAGTCCAACAAACCGTTAGTGATATTCGCACGGATATCTCTATTCTTGGTGAACGAATAGGCAATCTTGAATTGACAACCAATATTGAGGTTCGCGAATCAATTCGCAATCAACGATTCATGATTAACAATACCAACTACGAACTTGCCAATCAAGAACGCGCGTCGGTTCGTTTACAAAGCCGTATTGAACGGTTAGAAGATATAAATCTTTCTAATCAAAGTGAAAATCCTTTAGGAGAAATCTAAACGATCGATACTAAATTTAGACCTTGAAGCACCAATTTTAATTGGTGCTTTTTTATTGTAAAATTATCCACCCCTTTAAACTCATGACACCCGAAGAGTTACAGTCTCAATTAGCAGGATTTTATGGTAGCGAAAATTTATATCACCGCTCCACACCCATAGTCATTTATTACACCGATGGTATTAAATGGCTCCAAGAAAATGTTGATTGCTATTGGTTGACGGATTTAATTGCTTCATACCAAACAACAAAATTTAAAGCCGCTAATGACCGTCAATTTTGGAAGTTAGTAGTTAAAGATAGCTCGGCCGTCATTACTTGTGACGATGGTGATGGAAATATTTCAATTACTCAATCGATCGATTATACCGACTTTCCACTTCCCCAGTTGAATATTTGGGTGGAGATTCAAGAAAAAGGTCGAATCTTCATCTATTTACCTTCTGAAAACTAAAAAATAATGTGGAGTTAATAGCTCCACACTTCTAATAAAGTATATATACGCTCATGATAACATCTCCAACTCCTTCTCATTGCTTTGAGTGCCCATTTGCACGTCATCTCGACCGCAATCGCTTTTCTTGTGGCAACTCACTAACCAAAGTCGTGAAGAGCAATTACAGCGCAATCCCTGAATGTAATGATGCGGTCATAAATAGACATTTCAAAGGATTAGATCTTGAATGGATAGCTAATCATATTCAATTAACTTTGAACTGGTTAAATATTGATGTTGATTGGGTAATCCCTGATGGAGAAAACTTTATTGAAGTCAATCTCGATAGCTTATCGATCGGTTATATTAAACAAAGTAATCATCAATATTACTCAGACCGTTTAGTTGGACTTAAATCTCTCAATCCGTATGAGATTGCACTTCATATGGTGAATTCTCATTATTTGGATGGAGTCGTTGATGAGATACTTATCAATCGTGCTTTAGCAATAGATTACATGTAAATATTTACAATTGACATTTAGTCTAATTTTGGGAATACTAATATAATTAGTATTCCCACTTTTTACTTATTTAAAATGAAATACAACTCCCCAAAGAAAACTAAAATAAGTAATTTATCGCAATACTCTTAATTTATTAAAAGTATATTTATTTACTTCGATTTGAATTTTTTCAGCCTCAGATTTAATCATCAAAAATGATGTGGAACCTTGTCCCTTTGCCATAATCATCACAATTTCTCGATCTGGATCGTAAGAATTAACAAGCGATCGATGCGCTGATTCCATTTCGGGATTTTCTACTACTGCATAAAAACAAGGACTATTAAGATTATCACGGTAAATCGCTCCTTTTCCATGAGCATTATACATTTGCCTACCCCATCCCCATAGACTAATTGTTGATTTCATTTTTTTATTGTAGAGATATTATTAGTATCGATTTTAATTTAACATATTTCTTTGTTATAGTCGTCCATTGTATAGTAATTTGACTTGGCAATAGGATCGTTTGACACGTGTTTGATAATAATATATATTATTATCAAGTTGAGATAGATAAATATGCCTCATGGAGGAAAGCGGGAAGGAGCGGGGAAAAAAAAGCTCGATCCCGCTGAACACAAAGTCAAGATGTTGTTAAATCTCGATCCAGCGATCGCTCGATGGATAAAAGCTAACTGGTACCTGTGGAGACTCAATACAAAGCCTATCAAGGAGTAGATTACTTGCTAGACACGATTCGCAAGGTTAAAATCCAAATAAATCCAGGTTTGAAAATAGCTGGATTTTTGCCGACGTTGCATTCTAAAACTAAGCAAAATACCGATATATTAGCTGCACTGCACGAAAACCTTAGTGAGATTGCCCCAGTATTTGCCCATATCCCTCGCGCAACTGCATTTGCTGACGCATCAATGGCACACAAGCCATTAGCTGTTTTCGCACGTTCTCACCCCGCTGTAACTATCTTAGAATCGATCGCTAAATCTTTGGAGAAATTAGATGTCTAGATCCCTCGTGACCAAGATGCGGGGAGTTGAAGCTTATCTGAGCGACACTTCTAAAATCGACCAGTTAGAGTCGATCGCATTGAATACTCCACCTCAATATATAGATCCGAAATTACTCGTAAGATCTCCATATCAGCCTCGAACTAGCTTTTTGCAGCATGAAATGGATGAGTTGGAAGCTTCGATCGCTGCGGCTGGAGGTGTAAAAGTGCCGCCGATCGTTCGCCCAGGGATCAACGAAATCATCGCTGGTGAACGTCGGAGCATTATCGCAATTTCGCGAGGGGATTTACTTGTGCCTGTTTTCTGGCACACTTGCAGCGATGAGGAAGCCGCAGAGCTGGCAGGCTTCGAGAATGTGAAGCGTGCCGATCTGAATGCGATCGATGAAACTAATCTTGTCATCAATATGGTTAAGATGCGGTTGAAGTTAATCGACAGACAAACGGCAATTGACTTAATCCAAAGTGTCAATTATCAAAAACGAACGAATCATTTTGACTCACGTAACAACGTTGTTACGTTAGAGCAGGTAGCCATAGTTGAAAAGACGATCGCTGATTTTACTAAAGGATCGTTGAGTCTGCTTTCTTTTTGCTCCCATAAACTCAAATTACTAAATCTACCAATTGAGGTTGTCGAAGCAATCAGAACGAATCAGATTGAATATACGAAGGCAGCCGAGATTGCTAAAATCGAGGATGAAGCCGCTAGGTGTGAATTACTCGATCGAGCTGTAGAATTCGGATTAAGTATCGCCCAGGTGAAGGAGGAAGTAGGGAAGACCAAACCTCCAAAAGCACCGAAAGCGGCTAAAACACCCAAACAGGTAGAGAGTGGGGTTGATGAACTGCTGGGCATTGAATCGGATTAAACTTCTGAGATGATAGCAGAAGAGGATTATTTGCCGATTGCAGAGCATTTAGGTAAACATATGCCAAATGTTCAAGTAGGACAGTCTCAGCTCCATTTAACTGTCGAAGCAAGTCAGATTTCTGAAACTAATCAAGCGGAAATCGATGATTTGATTCAGGAAATGACAGAGACAATTCGATTTAAAATCTCTAATGATGCTTATAATTTGAAGACTAAACAGGAAATTAAAGAATTACTAGGTCGGATAATTAAAATAATGGCATGATAAGGTATGAAACCTGTGCTAGCCAGGGCTTGGGTTGCTTCTTTCAAACATTTATTAAGTCGCCGTTTTGTGGAAAAAGAAGCCCAATCAGAACTCAACGCTTCACCCCAGGGAATATACTCGCTGAGGATCTTGTTTTTATCTTCTGGGGCAATTAAAATTTCGGGAAAATAAATCGATTGAAATTCGTGTTTAGCTAGAAATGCTCGAATCTTACCATCTGCATCAAACCGTTGCCAGCGGATATTAGTTGAAGCTCCGAGATTTTTCACCAAGACATGTTGAATTTTTCCTTGAGAAGCTTCAACTGATTCCACGAACAGTTCCATAGATTCTGGCGTACCATTGGTAATGAAGAAGAATACAATATCGATCGTATTATCGGGATCTGCCAGCAGAAATTGAATTGATGCGATCGGCAGTTTAAAAAGGCAAGGGTCGTCATGCTCATCGAGACTCAACTTTAATTTTGCTCATCTATCGTCATGGATTGCGTGTGGCTGAATCCTCAGCATTGCAATGGACGCAGATCGATTTTAGTGGGGGAACGATTTACGTCAAGCGAGTCAAGAAGGGAACTCCTTCGGTGCAACCGCTATATGGGGATGAGATTCGGTCACTTCGTAAGCTACAACGAGATTATCCGCCTAGTCCTTACGTTTTTCAGTCTTCGTGAGCTGGGCCATTAGCTCATGATACAGTCGGTGGCATTGTTGAGTGAGCTGGGGAGTTAGCTAGTTTACCAATGCTCGTTCATGCTCATATGCTGTGGCATGGAACGGGTTACTATCTGGCTAACCGAGGTATTGATACTCGAAAAAACGACTAATAAATTGTCGGTTACTGAACATTTTTCTGGGGTATTTTTTTTATGAATAGATATTATAGGAAGCGAAATAAGAAGATTTCGACGCGATCGAGGATGGTCTAAAACAAGTTAAATCGAAGTCTGAAAACACACTCATTTTTCTCGCATTACTGATGATTTTAGACGATCGCACACCGCTTATATTTTACAGATCGATATCAAACTCAAATCTCAAGCACTAGTACGCTAAAATAAAGATAAGCTAGTCCCTTCCCCAATATCGGCACCCTGTATGAAAATTCTGCACGGTACATGGATTCCCCGTTCCAGTGATGAATTCATCCAAGCTGGAAACTTTTATCTGTGGGTAGAAACCGATGTACCTGCCAAACAGCAGCAAAATTTACCAGTAGATAGACACCCCCAGCAATTAAGTAAAGAGGATCTATCTAAATTTTTAGGCGACGAATTAGGTATTACTCCCGCTAAAAATAGCTCGATTAGTCAAGATATTATCACCAAGTATTTTATCCTGCCCAGCATAGATAACCAACCCTTACCTTCCGTCGAACTCACCCGCTATCTAGAAACAGAATCCCCCACCCCAACAACTTGGAAAATTTGGTCGATCGACTGTTATCAAGTCAACCTGATTGTTAAACTTCTTAACGACATCCATTTTTTGTGTCTCTACAACAGCTCAGAAATTCAAATGGGTGCAGATCTCCTCTGCTGGTATCATTACAGTCAATCTATTCAAGAACTTTTACACAAAGATCGCTACATTCCCGCCTTAAAATATCGAGAGCAATTTCCACCCAAAGGTAAGAGTAAAAAGACAGCTCCAGACTACCAAATTTATCCTGGCTGGGAGATTATCTCTGAAGCCTATGAAACTAACATTCAAAAATATCTCAATTATTTACCCCTAGTTTGTACGGGTGCTTTAAATACAGCCGATGCACCCATCGAATTTTATGATAAAGAAACCTTACTGCGTCATTTTTCTGAATGTCTCCTCCACGATTATGTCACCAATACGCCTATTCCTGGCACCTTTGAGAAAAAAATCGCCAACTCCAGATTAATAACTGCTTGTCTTAACCCTCGCAGTTCAAGTATACCTTGGACAGATAGCCAAGCTTTAGCTATCTATAAACAGTGGCAAACCTGGAAGCAGAAATTACTAGTAGCCCAAAACAACTCAGCCTTCCAACTCTGCTTTCAACTTCAAGAAGCATCAACTCAAACTCCAGATCGCTGGTACCTAAAATTTCTAGTCGCAGCCAAGCAAGATCCATCATTAAAACTCGAACTCGATGACTATTGGCATCTTAATAGCAAAACCAAACAAAATATTCATCAACAATTTGGCAAAGAATTTGAAAAAGACTTACTCCTAAACTTAGGTTACGCCGCCAGGATTTACCCTCAAATTTGGCAAGGCTTAGAAACAGATAAACCCGTCGGCTTTTCTCTCACCCTTACCGCCGCCTTTGACTTCCTAGCTGAGAGTGCTTGGGTATTAGAGGATGCAGGCTATAAAACTATCGTCCCCGCTTGGTGGACTCCCCAGGGTAGAGCTAGAGCTAAACTCCGCCTCAAAGCCTCCCCGAAAAAATCTGGCACGAGCAAGGCTGAGAAAGGCTTATTTCACCTCGATAATCTCATCGACTATCGCTACGAACTCGCCATCGGTGACGAGCAGATTACCCCCCAAGAATGGCAGAAATTAGTCGATGCGAAAGCTCCCCTCATCCACTTTCGCGGACAATGGATGGAATTAGATCTGGCTAAAATGCAGCAAATGCTTCAATTTTGGCAGTCGCATCAGGATACCCAGCCAGAATTGACACTATTAGAATTAATCCAAAAAACTGCTGCGGCTAACGAAGAACTTGAAGTTGAAGCCGATGATACTTTAGCCACCATGATGGCAAACTTACACGATCCTAGTCAGATCCAACCGATCGAAAATCCACCCTTATTACAAGGAAGGTTACGCGAATATCAAAAACGTGGAGTAGCCTGGATTCAATATCTCGAACGCTTGGGTTTAAATGGTTGTCTGGCTGATGATATGGGTTTGGGGAAAACTATTCAAGTAATTGCCACCTTAATCGCCGAAAGAACAACAGCAGAAATACTACCAACCCTATTAATCGCCCCAACATCTGTACTGGGTAATTGGGCAAAAGAAATCGATAAATTTGCCCCCCATCTCCGAGTAACAATCCATCATGGTAGCGATCGAATTCAAGACTTAGCTACCTTTAAAACTGCTACCAGCGAATGTGATGTGGTGATTACTTCCTATACTTTAGTGAGAAAAGACAGTAAATTATTGCAAGCCGTGGATTGGCACCGAATCGTTATCGACGAAGCTCAAAACATCAAAAATCCCGCCGCCGAACAAACGAAAGCGATTCTCAAATTACCATCTACTCGTCGCCTCGCCTTAACCGGAACCCCCGTCGAAAATCGCCTATTAGATTTATGGTCGATTTTCAATTTCCTCAATCCTGGCTACTTAGGTAAAGAAGCACAGTTTCGTAAATCATTTGAAGTCCCCATTCAAAAAGATCGGAACCAAGTTCAATCCCTCGTCTTGAAAAAGTTAGTCCAACCTTTTATCCTCCGTCGCCTGAAAACCGACAAAACAATTATCAAAGACTTACCAGATAAAGTCGAACACAAGCAATATTGCAATCTCACCAAAGAACAAGCATCCCTCTATGAAGTTGTCGTCAAAGATGTCCTCAAACAACTAGAAACCGCTGAAGGAATTGCTCGAAAAGGATTGATGCTATCCACCCTGATGAAACTCAAACAAATTTGCAATCATCCGCGCCAGTTTTTGCAAGATAATAGTGAATTTAGCGTTACCCGCTCTCACAAATTACAACGTTTGGGTGAAATGCTCGAAGAAATTATGGCTGAAGGGGAAAGCCTATTAATTTTTACTCAATTCACTGAAATTGGTGAAGCTCTCCAACAGTATCTCAAACAAATCGGCTATCGTACCTATTACCTGCATGGCGGTACATCTCGCCCCAAACGAGAACAAATGATAACTGAATTCCAAGACCCCGAAACAGAACCTTCAGCTTTTGTACTGTCATTAAAAGCAGGTGGGGTAGGAATTACGTTAACCAAAGCCAACCATGTTTTTCATTTCGATCGCTGGTGGAATCCCGCCGTCGAAGATCAAGCAACAGATCGAGCTTTTAGAATCGGACAACAGAAAAATGTGTTCGTTCATAAGTTCGTAACTTTAGGCACACTAGAAGAACGGATTGATGAAACGATCGAAAACAAGAAAAAGATTGCTGATTCGATTGTCGGAGCTGATGAATCTTGGCTGACAGAGTTAGATAATGAAAGCTTTAAAAAGTTAATTGCATTGAACAAGCAGACAGTATTGTAAATTAAGTAATAAGTAATAAATATGGCACAATTTAGTAGGACTTGGTGGGGACAGCGATTTATTCAGGCGTTAGAAGAGTTTAGCGATGAAGCAAGATTGGGACGCGGACGTGCATATGCCCGTAATGGTAAAGTTAAAGAACATCAGATTGCAAATGGTAAAATTACCGCTAAAGTTAGAGGTTCTATTAATCCATACTTTGGCGTTCATAAAGAACCACTATATAAAGTATCGATCGAAATTAAACAGATATCAGCAGTAGATTGGTCGAAAGTAATTGCTCGTCTCGGTGCTAAAGCAAGTTTAATCTCTAAACTCCTCTTAGGCGAAGTCCCCGATAATATCGAAGCAACTTTCGCCGAACTCAATCTCCACTTACTCCCACACAATCGCAAAGACTTTCAGACTGACTGTTCTTGTCCCGATTATAGCAATCCCTGCAAACATATTGCTGGTGTTTACTATCTAGTTGCAGCAGAACTCGATCTAGATCCCTTTTTACTATTTGAACTGCGGGGAATCTCTCGTGCTAAACTCCAACAAGAATTAGCCAAGTCTCCATTAGGTAAAGCTTTGTCTTCAGCTCTAGACGAAGTAGAATTACCGATCGAACCTACAAACTCTTATTACACCAAGCCTAAAAAAATTGCTCTAAATATTCCCGCCACATCTAAGGATTTTTGGCAAGGAGCGCAACGATTGTCTCAAACAATAGAAGTAGGTGAAATTGCTACTATTCCCGCGATCGTCGTCAAGAAAGGGGGCGACTTTCCACCGTTTTGGACGCAGGACAATTCTTTCTTAGAAGTGATGACAGAATTGTACGAGCGGGTGCGAAAGAAAAATAGTTGACGATCTAAGTATCACCGTTCCAAAATGGGAAAATTGTACGCACTTGTCATTTTTAATCGCCTGAAACAACGATTCCTCGTTGAAATTGGATTCATATCCATTATTTTTCGAGCGATTAGAGCATAAAAGTTTGTCATATTTCACCCAAACGTTTCAACGCTCGGATGAAAGTCGCAGTCAAGCGATTACTCACACAGTATGGATATCCGCCCGATATGAAAGCTTTAGCAACAGAATTGGTGTTAAAACAGGCGAAGATTTTTACTCAATCGGAAGTTTCAAGACTAATAAGTACTCGTTGAGGGATAAGCTTTGAGCTTTAAACTTTATTTAACATCACAGGCAATCCTTTGAAAATTATTAAGAAATGGAAGATTATTTTTTATTAGATCGAGAGTTTTAATTACTAAACTATCACGATCGAGATCGCGGTCTAAGTTATTATTTTCAGTTGATGCAATGTGAACAACATAGGTACATTTTTTCAACATTAACAATATAGAATATCGAATTATTTTTTCACGAGGAACCCAAATATATAATAGATCGAGTAATTCATAAATAGGGAAGATTTTTTTCATTACAGATAGCTCTTTTTTCCTAAAATAGTCAAGGGTATCATGAGCCTCAAATTTGACAACGCACCAAGAAGAAAAAACTCAAGGATGGATCGACAAAAGAATATCCGCTAGTATCCGGTCAAAGGCAGGTGGAGAACGTCAACCATTGGTTTTGGCAGTTGACTTTTAAATCCAAGCAACAAAGGCGGCGAATTCAAATCTCAGACCATCTCTGTTTCATCATCACAGGTGCCAACGGTTAAGCTATTAATTGCCCTGAATACCGACGTACTGGCGATCGTGAGCTATTTACGCAGTTCCACGTAATTACGTGGAACTGCGTAAATGTTGTTGGGTAAGGTTTGGCAGCTTTTGACTCTCATTTGAAATCCAACTACGAGATCGCTCAAAACTATAGTTAACCGTTACTAGAAGCGAGTTTTAAGCTTTTAAAATAGTTCCACGTAATTACGTGGAACTGCTTTGGAAAACTCCTCACTCCCTTCAGCGGTTGAAAGGTTTTATTTCGATATTATTTCAGCTTTGTAGCTCACCAATCTAACTTGGCGGTAGCTTTAATCGTAATTCACCTTATATTGACATCACTTTCACCATCTTTTTCTCACCCTCTTGACAAATCTCTGATTTTCTTAACTTGTCACTAGTGGTCCGCACCGCCTTAATCAGTGAATTCGCCAGGAATAAATCCAGCATCGAAGCCTCATCCACCACGACCGCATCATGTGGTAGAGGTTCATCTACACCCCGTTTAAACCCTCTCGTTGCCGGATCGAACTCCAACAGACGGTGAATGGTTTTCGCCTCGATTCCTGCCATTTCTGACAGCCTCTGAGCGGCTCTCCCCGTCGGTGCAGCGAGAGCGATTTTCTTACCCATTGCCTTCCACTACGCAACAATTGTGCGGGTACAGAAAGTTTTACCACAGCAGGGGCCACCAGTGAGAATCATCACCCATTGCGTCGCCGCCATCTCCACCGCTTGCTGTTGTTCGGGTGAGAGACTGATTCCCTGATTCTGAATTACCTCTTTAATCGCCTTCTGTTCCACCCAGGCGCGTTGAATCATTTTGACGCGCTTTTTACCGATGCCTGGAACTTCGATTAGTCGTTGGCGAAGCCTCTCGTCAGAGAATCGCTATCATGCTCGATAATTTCTAAAGTATCCAGCGCGAAATGAGCCACAATCCGTTTAGCTGTAACGGGGCCGACTCCCTTAATCAAACCGCTGCCTAAATACTTCTCAATCCCAGACTGTCGATCGATCTTAACAATTTGAATTATACATTTGCTAATCCTTGGTCAAGAGGCATCATTGAATGAAATTCGCGATCGCCAGCATTACAGTTTGATTCAAGATACGATTTCGGAGATGGAATCGTGGAGTTGTTTTCAAGCTAAAAAACTAAAAGAGTCAACCAGAACCACTTTTGGGAGCGGAGATTTAGGTCGATCTCCTCAGAAAATAGCAATGCCCACCAAAAAGAAATCTCAGGTCAAGATTCAAAAACAAGCGCGGCAAAAAAATCGATCGAAGAAAAAATAAGGGATGAGAAAGTCACCCGTAAACATAGCAAAATAGTTGAACGGTTAAAAGCGGGAATGCTGCCCGTCATCTAACTTGGTCTAGGAGCTTCTTAGGGGGATTTTGCATAACGTTACAATATATTGACAAATTCAGCAGATCCACCTTAAATAGGATGATCGGCAGAAACATTCTGCTTTTATATGGGGAATAGGCTGAATTTTTCAGTCTATCTACCCGAATTTGGGTGAATAGGCGGAAAGTTTCCGCCTAATAATAGTTAGACAATCGCAAAAAAGCTTTAGAGTCAAAGAAACTGACTCAATCCAGCAAGTTTATATACTCAATAAAAATCTATAGCAATCCTAAATGAGAATCTAGGTTGATGTAGGGTGTGTTAGGCGCAAGCCGTAACGCACCAGCACCCAATCTATATCGGAAAATACCTGATTCTCAAATAGGATCGCTATAGTTATTTAGAATGCTAAAATTATTATGAAAATTGAAATAGAAATAACTCTAGAGGACTTAGTAGCTTTCAATCGCTACCACACTGAAAACTCTCGATTTCCACAGGGTTTTATTTGCTTGATGTAATGGGTTCCAATACTCGATCGTCGATTTTGGCATACCACCTCATTTTAATATCAGTCTGCTTGCATCTATATTTCACTCACTTTTTTATCTGTAGCAATCTCCCCCTCGATTGCGCCAGTAACTAACCCAAACTGAAAATCACCATATCCGCGCTCATCAATTTTAATATAAGCTTGTATCCTTGTATCTCCATATTAATATAATCTTCATCCCAATTTTCCATCTCGGTAATATGCTCGCGTTCCCTCAAACTTTATCCTCTTTTTCTCCTGTTACAAACTCAACGATCCAAATTCCTGCTCGATCGTAGAAATCAATACTAAATTCTACCTCACCACTCAACTGACGACGAATCGAACAACCAGTATCGCCCAACAACAGCCCCAACCATAAATCTACCAGATTCAACCCCGATTTTTGCTGTAACTCCACCAACAACATCTCCCCGCCATCAACTAAATTCAACCCATCCAAATGACCGCACAGCGCAATAAAACCAACCGTTACTGGTTCAGTTTGAGCAACCGCCAGAATCTGCCATAAATCTAGTTCTAGCTGTTGTGAAACCAGCGTTGAAGAGTTAATTAATTTAACGCTCATATTCACCACCCCAAATTCTTTTACTCGTCAATACTCCTTCGATTTATTACCAATTGTTTAGATCTAAATATCAACTTCCGACAACCAAAATTTAATAAAAAGTTAAATAAAATATTAGTCAGCAAGGAATATTCTCATACGTTTAGAACTGTCAAAGCATTAATCCCCTTCAAGCAAATATCCATACCTCGCTCAAGTGCGATTTTTCTCCATTGCTGACTACTCGGTACAAAAACTTCCAATAGCTCTTGCTTTGCCTGATGGTACGATTTATCTTCCACCTTCCCCCACCAGTGAGCGCGATTTTCAGCGCGGAGTGCTTTGAGTACCCGCAACATTGGATAAGTCCCAAATTCAGCCAAGATAAAATCATAGCGTCTATCTATAAATTGAGCTTGACACCAACGTCCAAATGTACCGCTTGGCTGATAAACTAAATCGTCAGGATCGATCGTTAAAAGGCGATTTGCTCCATCGACAAAATGCTCAGACAACCACTGATAACGTGCAGCATCTTTAGTCATTTCGGCAAATAGCTGATAAGTCCCCCATTTACCCAACCCTGAATGTAAATCCAAATGGATTACCCCCTGCGCTGCTCCCAACCAGCTACGAAGGTGAGTTGTGAGGATTTTTTGAGTTTGGGAAGGTGCATTACCACCAAAAAATAAACCTTGTGGAAAGTCATATTGTCCGACTGGGAGAGTACTTTTCAATGCAGACATCCCATATTGTCCGATTAAGCCTAAAGACTTGAGTAAAAAAGGTTCCAGCCTTGACGGAGAAGAGCGCGGATTGAGGAAACTATCCAGTGATGGATAAGCAGGTGGACAACCTTGATAAACCTCATCACCCATCAAAAAATTGCGATTGAGATCGATATTATCTTCATTCCACCGACGGTACCAAGCACAACCAAAAGGATTGAGCATATGAACCATCACAATCGCTAGATCTGAAGCTAATTGCTGAGTTGCCAGATATTCCTCGATTATCGCCAATTGTACCGCCGAACCAAATAAGCCTTCGACTCCATGTAAACCACTAGAAATGACTAAAGCCTTTTGTGCCGAAGGATTACCAAAAATAGCCACATCGATTGTCAAGTCTTCATCACTCGGTGTTACTGCATCAATCTCATAAGACTCCAGCCGACCCCCATGAATTGCTGCTGCTGTTCTCCAGCGCGAGCGAGCCATAAAATAATCAGCGGAAAAATAACTAACTTCGGTCATATTTCATACTAGTTATTGGACAATCCAAAATTGGACACTGACATGGATGTAATTCCACTTTATTTACAAACTTAGTAATTTCCACCCTCAACTCACTCGAACAAGCCTTCAAGATCTCCACCATCACCTCCACCACCTGAGCCGGAGACAAACCTAAACAGTGCATAGGCTGTACTATCAAGACTTTCCCTTTATCACTCTGCCATACCTCAGCGGCGAGTGCATGTACCGGAGCATCCTGGCGTTCTCGATAGAAAATCACATTAGCAGCGAATCCCGTTGGAATATTAACCGCAATCTCCACGATGTTACTTGCACCCAATCGTTTCGCCTTTCGTTCCAGAGATAACTTGCCACGATTGCGGTGATAATGCCTTCTGGCAGGGCAAAGTTTACTGTCCCAGCAAGACTTTAACTTAGCGTTATCAGTGCTGACCTTGGAGCATTGAAAGCAGTTATGGGGGACTTTAGTAGGCATGGTATCACCAAATCTCCGAACGATTAATCCGGCTCATGTTCTGGTTCCGAGTAATCGCATTCATTACAACTGAGTGTATTGGTTTCGTCAAGCCCAAAACTATTACTACCACAGACTGGGCAGCAAACTTCGAGTTGTTCTAATAAATCTTGTCCTTCCATCGTTTATGCCTCTAATTCTCTGAATTTTGCTCGATATCCCAACGGAATTTGTGCAACAAGCTGTTGCACAAATTCATTTTATGGATAAGCCTCTGCAAATGCCCGCATATATTTAAGATTATGGCTAGATAACCCTTCGCTCGAAGAGATCGTCACTAGCTCACAAAAATTTATGGTAAAGTTATAATTTTATATCTCTCCAATTAGCAGCATCACAGAAGATCGAGAGATGTTTTAAATTAGTCGTCGCCACAATAACTCGTTGACCTGGATAATCGTCACGTAGAATTTGATATTGAGCAGAAATTATCATGTCAGCATCAATATTTTTTGAATCACTAGTTTGTTTGCCAATACTAGCAGCTTCAGCCCAAAGGTTAGCAGCTAAAATCAAAACTTTTTTAGAAACGGGTAAAAATTCTAACAATCCGTCTTTGGCAAGAGAATCAAGTACTTGTAGACCTGGTGGAGTTTTGTTAGAGCCAATCAGATCGCTTAACAAACCTCTACGAATTTCATAATCAGAAATTTCAGAGGTTAAAACACGATTACCCTTAGACAACAACCCATAGAACCACTGCTGACATGCTTGAGATTCATCAGAGGATTCATCAAAAGATTTTTCAGGTTTAGCAATTATCCCCAGCGTATTGCTATCTAATAGAACAATCATTAATAGTTGTATTCTCTAGATTCTTCAAGCTGTTTAAACATGCGATCGAATTGTTGGTTAGATCGCTCTAATTCTTCCGGTGTTAAACTATCGATAATAGCTTGTCTGTTTTTTTTATGATTTTCGATCGCATCAGTTCTTTCTTCCACAGTCATTTCCGAAAAGTTTAATACTTTTGGAATTTGAGGCTGGTGCATAAATTCAATAACACTTTCTAGATCTTGTAATGTAGTTAGTTCTTTAGCATTTCCTGATGTGACGGAGGAAAGGATTGCCTCCTCCTGTGATGAGACTTCTTTTTCAAAAGATGCTGCTGGGAGATCTCCAATAATCAGCTTACCCTCGGTAGTTAATTCCAATCGAAGATCGGGATTATCACTTTGCAACCGCTTGAACTGTGCAAGGGAAAGATGGATGTCAGTATTACTCACATCAATGAGTAAAGGCTGGGGTCTGGTGTGATTCTTCGCAATTGTCATAAAACCTCCAATCGGTTGTAATGATTGATTATTGGCTACTTTGATTATATCACAACCTCATCCAGTAATATCAAGTTTACCTAATCCTATCACAATGTGCGATAAAAAGTATTTTAGAACTCATGAGGATTTAGCCGTTTATCAATTAGCATTTGAGGCAGCGATGCAAATTTTTGAATATTCAAATGTCAATATCTAACTGTCGAACAAGGAAGACAACTTTACTCTAATTACAATCAAATCCTCAGTGGATTAGTCAAAATGATTAATCATCCAGAGAACTGGTTACTCCGCTAGGGAAGGGTGGGAGGATGGGGATGGGTGGACGCTTTCCCCCCTAAACCTCCCACACCCCCCACACCCCCCACACTCCCCACACTCCCCACACTCCCCACACCCTCACCACCTTTTGCGGACATTATCGATCTCGGTATTGTACGCTTTAGAGCCGTACTGTGATATAATTTCCTTAAATCAACTCATTTTTCAACCAAAAGTATGGAAATAGACAGCACTCTAACAACTAAGACAAATAAGCTGGTGAAGACTGCGCGGCTGGAAGCTCGCGTAACGGTGGATCAAAAACAACTGATGGAGAGAGCTGCTAGTTTACGCGGACAAAACTTGACTGAGTTCATGATTTCTGTTTTGGCTGATGCGGCTACCCAAACGATTAAAGATCGCGAACTGATTGAATTAACCGATCGAGATCGACTAATATTTGCAGAAGCATTGTTAAACTTTGAGCCTCCAAGCGAACGTGGGATTGCAGATGCTAGATGGTATACACAGATGATGAACAAACAGGGATCGGATTAGTGTTAAATCCCGAATCTGTCGATTTTGAGATCGAACTCCTGGCACCGTATCATGATAAAGTGGCTTTTAGCTGTGGTAACGAACAGCTCGATCGTTATTTACACGTCTCCGCCACCCAAGATAAAAAGAAAAATATCGCGATTCCTTATGTTATTTACGATAAAGAGCGTCAAAGAATAATCGGCTATTACACTCTTTCGATGAGTGGGATAAATTTGGAAATATTACCCCAAGAAATTAGTAAAAAACTGCCTAAATATCCAATTATCGGCGTTACTTTAATCGGTAGATTAGCCGTAGCTCAAGATTATAAAGGATTCGGCTGGGGGAAATTAATCATAATGGATAGTTTTCAACGTAGTCTGAATATCAGTAAAGCCACTGGCTCTTTTGCTGTCGTAGTAGATGCGATTGATGATAATGCGGTTAGATTCTATCAACGATTTGATTTTAGGACTTTTCCCGATTGTCCCGCTCGATTATTTCGTACAATGAAAAGTATATCGCAAATATTCGATTCAATTGGGTAAGCGGATTTCATCGCCGTTCAGAAAGTTTTAGATACTTTGTTGGAGGCAGGGCAACTTAGCTCAGATCGGCGAGAGTATCTCAATTTATTAGGGATGATAATTCATGAATACGAAGAAAAAATAGTTGAGATTCCAGATGTTTAACCACACCCTCCTAACCCAAATTGATTCACTCAAAGCTAGGTTAGATCGCATTCGTCCCCTTGCACCTGACTTGGTGGATAATCTGCGGGAAGTTTATAATATCCGATTAACCTATCACTCCAATGCGATTGCCAAAGGCAGGTTTTCAACCAACGAAGGAAATACCCTCACCCAATCCGAAACTCAAATCGTCATCGAAAAAGGGATAACTATCGCTGGAAAACCTCTTAAAGATCATTTAGAAGGAATTAACCACATTGAAGCAATCGACTTTATTCGAGATCTGGCAATGGATGAACGAGCAATTACTGAATGGGATATCCGCCAGATTCATGGACTGATGTGTAAAGGAGAGCGGGGTGCCAGCCCTCAAGTCATTGGTTGACTATGCCAGACGGAGAGGTTTATGCAGTTTTACGTTGACTGATGTGAAGGGGTTGAGAAGTCAGAAGTATCGGGATACTAGAGGGAGAACTGTTGATGAATATCGCAGTGTGTTGGCAGAAATTGACAGATCTACAATATTAGGAAAACGCGATTATGCTATCTGTCGATTGTTATGGGATAAAAAATTATGCCTTACTACAATCAGCCAGAACGCATCCCTACAGTACAAGAAGCATTAAATCAGCATACTGTTGATATCTTAAAAAAACTTGCAAGTTTATTACCTGGGGGCAAAGTTCCAACTCGCAAAAACGAGCTTGTTGACTATATTTTGCCATATATACAAGGACAATCTCTAAAACAATTGTGGGTGCAGTGCGATCGAATCCAACAAGCCACAATTGCCGAAACTGTTCATTCTCCGACTGATGGCTATCGTAAGTATCCCATGCCAGTAGCGATCGAACAGGAACTGGAAACGTTAGGCAATCGCTATGGGTTGACGACGATCGATCGAGATGGCGAAATACTGCTGCTGACAATGGCAGATTTGCCCCTAGCCGAGCTATTGAGTCGCGATCGAGATGTTTAGAATTACTGCTCAATTGCAAGCGCGGCGGCGGTTGGGATTGACGGCGACTTTGATTCGGGAGGATGGCAAAGAGGGGGATGTGTTCGCACTGATTGGCCCCAAACGCTATGATGTACCTTGGCGGGAATTAGAAGCACAAGGCTTTATTGCGCCTGCGGAATGTACGGAAATTCGGGTGGCTCAAGATTCCCACGAGCAAATGCAATATGCTTTAGCGGCGAAGCGAAATCAGTTCCGTATTGCTGCTGAAAATCCGCGTAAATATGCGGTAGTTTTATCCCTATTAGAGCAACAAAAAGGACACCGAATTTTAATCATTGGCGAGTATCTAGATCGGTTAAATCATTTGGCTAAAATCACTGGTTTACCATTAGTAACTGGTAAAACTGCTCAATTAGAACGCGATCGATTATATCAGGAATTTCGGATGGGATCGATCGCGGGATTGGTACTCTCACGAGTGGGTAATTTTGCCTTGGATCTACCCGATGCGGATGTGTTAATTCAAGTATCTGGAAAATATGGCTCCCGTCAGGAGGAGGCGCAACGATTGGGGCGAGTATTACGTCCTAAATCCGATGGGAGAGCAGCGCAGTTTTATACGTTAGTTTCCCAACGTACTTGTGAGGAGGATTTGGCTCGACATCGCCAACTATTTTTGTCAGAGCAAGGTTATCTTTATCGAATTGAAGTCAGTGCTGCTGATGAGTCAGCATCAAATCCTGTTTTATCCTGACATCTAACTCTTCACAATCACTCAACAGTGGAAGAGATAATTCTTTGGCAATACCGAATGCAAATTGTAGGTGAATTTGTGCCAAGTCATTTTGATTAGTTTGATGATAAATTTCTGCTAGTCGATGAGCTGCCATTGCTTCCCAAACAACTAGTTATCAATCCCAGAGTTTACACGCCTTAGAGAAAAAGATTTGGCGAGAGGCGGGATTGACCCCCACCATGAGAGTTGTCGATCTCGGTTGTGGTACGGGCATCATCAGTCAGGCGATCGCTCGATTCCTAACAAGTGGTTCGATCGTCGGTGTCGATCGCAGTCCATCGATGGTTTTAGCCGCTCAGAACCGCGCTCAAAAGCAAGAAACGACAAATCTAACGTTCCAAGTAGGTAGTAGCGAGAAGCTCGATTTACCCAGCTCTAGCTGCGATTTTGTCTATGCTCGATTGTTGTTTCAACATCTGAGCGATCCACAATTAACTTTGCGTGAGATTAAACGGGTGTTAAAGCCAGGGGGAATTATTTGTATTGTCGATGTCGATAATGATTGGACGATGTTTCAACAAACTAATCGAACACTCGATCGAACTTTTATTACTCAAATCTAGACTTTTCAAACAACCTCTAAGGATTGCAAGAATTCCTCCATCGCCTTGAATTCTGCTGTCATGCCTAGTCGCTTAAATCCAGACTTTGCTTGCTCGGCAAATTTCCTGGCGGCAACGGTATTTCCCATCGATCGATGGACTACTGCAAGGTGTTTTCTACACAGAGTACCCGCTCTGGCATCACGGTATTTATCCATCTGTTTTAGAACTTTGCTCAAACGTCGTTCTGCTTCGCTAAATTGTCCTTGTTTGGTTAAGATGATTGCCATCAGCCCACTGGTATAATGGATAAACCGTTGCCAACCAGCTTTTTTAGCAAATTGGTGAGCCTGGAGGTAAAGATCGTAGGCTAAGGGAAGTTGCCCTGTGACGAATTGAATTTCAGCTTGGTAATAATAAACCTGAAAATAATCGCGGTGATAACGCGATCGATCTGTTGGTAGAGTAGCTAAGATCGCCAAACCTCGATCGATCCACATGTTTGCCAGCTCTAAATTAGCAGCTTGGGTATCCGGTTGTGGCAGTTTGCGGATGTAGAGTGAAGCAATATACATCACCAGTTCAAACTGTCTGTCGATCGCCAAATCCTGGCGTAGTTCCCAGGTTGCCAAGGCTAACTCCATCGCTGTACCATTTCTGTCGGATTGGTCGATAAACGCTAACGTAAAACTTTGCTGATACTTGAGTTCGGCAATTGTCTTTCGATCTTGCTGCTGTTGAGCCATCTGCTGGAGCCACTCCAACCACTGTTGACGCTCTAACCAATGCCCTCCCAAGATGGTAAAACCTTTGAGACATTGCCAAAATTGCAGCACTTCCAGATATCGCTCTTGCTCGATACACCAATCCACCACCCGCCGCAGATTTTTCCATTCGGCAATCAGGGGGCTATAGTCTTGCCAATCTTGCCAATCGAGTGCGCCGAATGGAGCGGCGAGATTTAAGTACCAATTCTGCCAGCGGTTACGGAGGGTGGTGGCGGATTCGGGCTGTCGATCGAGTTCTAACTGAGCGTATTCTTGAGTGAGGGAGTGGAGATGATATTGCTCTGGGGGGAGCGGAAATGCCAGTGATATTTTGTATAACTGCTGTAAGGCTGGGTAAATGGGGGTCGATCGATCTGATAATTCCAGCAGATAAGTCAATGCAGCGGGGGAAGCTCCGTCTGCGAACAAAGATATGCCTAGCAACAGTTTATAGGCGATCGCGTCAGGGATGGCTTTAAGTTGGTTGATGGATTGGGCAAAGCAATAGCAAGCCAGATCGCTAGTAGCTAATGGGAATGGCTCAGATTCACATAAAATCGTCAATCCACCAGTGGCAATCGAGCCAATTAGATAGGCGATCGCTAGTGGTAAGCCACCTGTGCTATGGTAAATAGTCCGCAGTTGGGAGTTGTCAATTTTCAGATTTTGGGTTTCGGCTTGGTGCTGAATTAGGTGGATGCTGTCTTGAACTGGTAAGGGTTTGAGGTCGATCGCTTGTCCGATGCCCAGACGGACTCGACTGGTGATGATGACTTTGACAGTAGGGGGTAAGCAGCCGAGAAAGGAAATCGTCTCTGTTTGGTTGGTAATGTTTTCAATGTTATCAATGACGATCAGTGTAGGCTGCTCGGCGAGGATGGTGAGAATGTAGCGAATTTGGTCTTCAATTCCCGCTGGTAACTCGTCCAAGCCTTGAGGCAGGCTCGGCTCTACTGAATTGAGCGTGCGACAAATTACCTGTAATAAGTCTTGGAGATTGCGCTCGGCGAGAAAGCGACGAGAGAGGTGGGAACCGAGAAATTGTTGAGATTGGGCGGAGCTAAAAATAACTGTAGTAAAGTCTTTGGATGTCAGACATTGATGGGCGGCTTCGAGCGCGAGGGTAGTTTTACCAACCCCAGCCATGCCTTCGATCGAGATTATCTGTTGTTTGGTTTGGGCGAGTAGATCTAGTAGGTTGTCAAGTTCGATATCGTGTCCGATAAATTTGGTATGGGGCGGTTGGGGGAGATTATGACGGGCGAAGATTTGGGGGCTAATGTTGTAGGTTTGGTTCCAGTGGCGATCGAGGGCGCGGAGATTGAGGGAGATATAGTCTGCGTTGGTGGGAGGATACCAAAATTTTAAGATGAAGATCCGCTGGCGGACACCTTGGCGTTTACCATGCCGATTTTTTGGGCTTTCATCCCGCAGCAGCTTGAGTCGCTTTGCCAAAATTTCGAGCAGAATGTATCTAAGATGACTTTTTTGTTTGGCATCAGTTAGATCTTTTTTGGGAGTGGGGAGGAGCAAGATCAATTGCTCGATCGAACCTTTAATTGTTAGATTTTCTTCATCCCATTTGGCACCGATTTGTATCGTAGATAACGGATTTTCGCTTACGCCACAACTCAGGAGCTTGGTGATGAAAAAGACGATTTCATCGTGAACAGTGGCTGTGGGTCGAAGAACGGACATACTAATCTCTGCGGCAAAAAAAAATCTACTTTAATTATATCTCAAAGCTTTGGTATGAAAGCATTTCAGGAAAAGACACTAATCTTGAAAAATTCAATTTTCAGATGTCTGATAATAGGATGTATGGGTCAAAGCAACCAAGATTTGGTTGGTGTCCGATCTTTGAGCGATCCTTGATTGATTGAATAGTTATTTGGGGTGGTATTCAATAACTATTCATTTTGTCACTTATTTTTACAACTATGCTACTACAGTTAAAAAAATTCTCATCAATAATACCTGAGCTAAAGATGCGATTACCAATCAATCTCACTGCTTTTTTAAAGATAAGTGGGCTAATTTTCAAAGATCGAGAGTAAAAATGACTAAAATACTTTATGTGAATATGGACACTGCTTTAGTTGATTTCAATTCAGCGATTCTCCCTAGTAGAAGCTACGCCAACGATTGTCTTGATGTTGATACGATTCAAGCATATCAAGACAGACTAGATGAAGTCCCAGGCATATTCTCAACGATCGAGCCAATCCCAGAAGCGATCGAGTCTTTCATTACTCTAAGCAAGCATTTTGATGCTTATATCCTCTCGACTTTTTCGTCGGAAAATAATTCCACTGCCAGTGATAAATTGCAGTGGTTAAAAAAATATCTGGGAGAGTTTGCTCACAAAAGATTAATTCTCACCGATCATAAACATCTCAATCTTGGTGACTACCTAATTGATGCTGCACCCAGTGTTGGCAAAGACAAACGTACCAGAATCGATCTATTCATTGGCGAATATATTGATTTTGGGTCGGCAACCTTTCCAAACTGGCGATCGGTTCTTAATTACCTACTCAAATCTGAAAATAATTAAACCGATCGTCAATGTACCGATTTAGAAATAAATTTAGCTATGATTTTATCCATTATCTTAATTTATGTAACTACTCAGGCTGAAGACTAGGAAAAAGTAGAGTTCCCATAAAAATGAGCCTGAGCGCATCCAACACTTGAATACCCTGCTTCAATTATTTCCTGATAGCATCGTTCAAAATCAGCTATTTGGGTTAGAGTTAAGCTTGTCTCTCCGGCGGCTTGGGCAATTGCGATATTCGTTTTAATTTCCACCAGCAATGTCATCATATCACTTGCCCAGTTTTGCTCGTAGCGTTCGACAATAAACCCTTAATTCCCGTAAATGATGAGCATTGCAAAGAGCATGGGTACTGTCATATTTACCATAACTAGCTAACCCATCATGAACGCTAATGCCTTCAAAATTTGGCAGAATATCAATAGCATCCATTGCTAACTGACCTCGTTTAGGGTCGATGAAATTACAAGCCACATGTAGCCACATCAATTTACTTTTTACCCGCATACCAGTTTCACCCTTAATGAACCACTGGTGAAACTTGAACTGCGAAGACTTTTTGTTCGTTTTACAAATCCATCCCCTGATGGTGCGCGACGTTTTCGGGGGAAGCTTCCCCCGAAAAGCTCGCTTGGTTTGCTACTATTTTTGCTATCCTTGCTCTTCTGATTTTCTAATACTTCGTTCCTTACTTCGAGTGTATTAATCCGCGCCACCAAACTTTCCACCAACACAATCACTGCCTCTTCCCCTTGGGCATAGCAGGCAAGAATTTCGTCTTTGCTGATGGTTAGTTTTTGGGGTGCCTGCTTCAATGCTCTGCTGTCCGTTCGATGTCTTAATGAGACTTTACAGCTATAACTACCGCTTATGCCAAATCTTTCTAATTTTTTCAGCCTGAGTAGTTACGCTGTCGAGCTAAAATTTCTTGGCGCAAAAAATCCATTTTAGCGCGGTGATGCCAATTATCCAACTTCAGCAAGGGAGATTGTAGTGAAAATTAGTGGGTGAATTATTGCTATTTGAGGGCATCTTATAAAGAAGAGTGCAACTTAGAACTGAAGTTCAAATCTCAGTTAGTAAGCACTGAGTCTATTGTTCAGAGGTAGAAGATGAAATTCCCAACAGTTTTCGTTAGATTTCTAACTTGGCAACAAATATTAGTGACAGGGAGTGTCTTCGTCTCTCTCCTATTCAGAACGACGGATTCAGCCGCAGCAACAAAATATTCTACAGATAATTTCAGTAGTTTTTCACTAGATCGATCTTCATTACCAAAGGCGATGATATTTAGGCAACAACTGATTGCTGGAGCAGATAATTTTAATCCCGATCTAAAATTATCTGCTCCCAGAGACTATATCCCGCTATCGTTACCTCTAACACCAACACCATCATCTGGAGGAAATTCTAAGACGACGAATACAAATCCAGTCACGGGAGCAAGTTCTAATAATGCTGGGACACCCTTTATCTTATTAGAAGAATTGAAACCAAATATTCGTAATGATTGGAATAACTCTGGGCAAGTTAATAGAATCATCGAAGAGACAGCGACGTTTCGGCTCAATAATGGAGATCGTTTATTCTTTACAACTGGCTATAACACCTACGAACAGACAGCAACCAAAACTGTCGTCAATATTCCCTTGCAGATTGACTGGGAAACTAAAGTTAACTCACTCAAATTTCGTCAAGGGATCGGCTTAGATTTATTGGGTGGATTTAATACGGCTAATTTTAATGTAAAAGTAGATTATCCAGTGACAGCAGGTTTAACCCTGTCAATGGATCTTCAACAGGGAGCTTATAAATTCAATGCTATAACCATCGATAATAAAGTTTCTGCTTTGCGTTATGGGCCATCTATATTCTGGCAAATAGATAAAGAAACATCATTATTTTCATCTTTAAAATTAGGTAGCTATAGCGATAATAACCAGGAACAGCAGTCGTTCAGTCGAATTGAACGGAAGATGGGTTCTTTCTCCTTAGCTGGTAATTTATTTACGTGGAATTACAAGAATTCTACTGATAAAGGTTATTTTGCACCTCCAGATTTTTTGGTTTACTCAGGGGAACTTGCCTGGGGAGGTGACGTGATTCAGGATGCTCTCCATTGCCAGCTCTCTGTCTCTGTAGGGCAACAACATGTCAATTCCAAAGATTCTGATGCTGGGGGCTATCAAACCAAGTGTACTGCCAAGATTTCACCCAATATAGAAGCAGATTTTGGCTATAGCTTCAGTAACGTTAAAACTACTGTATCCACTCTAAGCAATGCGAATAGCCAATCGATCGCTACTCAAATTCGGCTGAAGTTTTAGTGTAAATAGGTAGGTTGGGTTTCGCGGGCTTCAACCCAACCTACTCTATCGAGGGAAAATTAGTGGGGAAGAGATCGTGATTTTGTTCGAGTTAGTGGGTACTAATAAAGTAGTAGAATCTCAACGCGAAAATTGTCACAGATAGAATTTTTGTCAAATCCCAATGTCGATCTGTTTCACCCAATCGCAAAAATTACCATTGGGACAACTCTATCCAATTATGCTCTTTTTACAGAGTTGTATAGCTATGTCTATGATTGCTCCACCAGTTGAATTGCCAGATCCCGTTCTAGCATCTACTTCACGAAAGAAGTTATGGCAATATGACCCCGATTTATATGGGAAACGCGATCTCCGCATCGATCTTCTTCGAGGGGTTGCGATCGTTTCGATGGTAGTTAATCATTTGGAATGTCGATCCTATTTTAATAATATTACGCAAGGTCATATTTATGCAAGTTCGGCGGAAGGATTTGTCTTTTTGTCAGGTTTTGTCTTAGGATTTGTGACCTTACAAAGAATCGATAAGATTGGCTTGAAGCCAGCGATGCAGAAATTGCTAGAACGAGCAAAGATATTATATATTACTAGCTTTATCCTGATTGCTGGTTTGGGATTATTGAGTATTGTCGCCCCAGGGATGACTAGACCTAGTTTCGATCGATCTCCTGGCGAATGGTGGCAAATTTTGCTAGCTGCTGCCACATTACATCTCGCTCCGCCGATCGTCGATATTTTACAACTATATGTGTTGTGTTTATTGGTTTCACCAGGGATATTTTGGTTGCTGCGGCGAGGATTATTATTACCGCTATTGACGGCTTCCTGGACATTGTGGTGGATTCAACAAGTGCATCCCTATTCGTTTAGTTTTCAACCATTAGATCGCGCTCATCCTTACTTTGTGTTTAGTACTTGGCAGATTCTGTATGTACATGGTGTCGCGGCTGGTTATCACAAAGACAAATTAGCCAAAATCTGGCAACGATTGCCCAAAGTGCCGCTATTGTTGGGGATGGTGGCGATCGTTGCTACTGCTCTAGTTACGGCTCATTTTGACTTACAACTGGGAACGTGGCCTACAGGGGTGCAAGATCGCGCCTTGTGGTTGCGGTTGACCGATCGCAGTATCAATGGCCCAATTCGATTGGTGACGCTGCTAGGGCTATTTTCGCTGATGTTTACGGCTGTCGATTTTTTCTGGATTCCGTTGTCCAAAATCTTGGGTAATTTGTTGATTCCTTTGGGTCAAAACTCGCTCTATGTCTACATTATTCATGTGCCACTGACTTTGATTTGGTTCATGATTCCAGGTTTGATTCAAGGTAGTACTTGGCTGGTGACTTTAGCTCAAGCGATCGCGATCGGGTTGTGTTGGTTCATGGTCAAAAAAGAATTTTTGTTTAATATTATTCCAAGATAAAACTTAACAAAAATTTAAGGCTAATTATTAAATAACAAATCACGCTCGATTGGAATACAAATCACACCATTTTGACGATAGATTTGGCATAAATTGAGCAAGGGGCTATATCTCTATAAAAATAAGTGAACTCAGATGAATCTTCAAGATCTAATCCCACTCGACATTGTGAATGGTTAAAATTCAACCATCTATTTTAAAGTTTTGCCCAATCGTAGAAACTAATAAAATTTTATAGGAGACATAGATCGAATGCAATCAATATCACCCGAAATGTACCCTCAATTACTCGATATTATTAATGCAGGCTGTAGTAACTGTATTGAGTCAATTGTCTCTGCTGGATTGGATGGTAATAATGATATTGTTTGCTGTGCCCAGGGCGGCAGCGATCGACTCACAATTACGATCGAAGATGATCATGACTCAATTTTGATTTTGAGTAACTATACCAATGAAATCCAAAAGTTCGGAGTCATTCCATCAACAGAAACCCCCACAACCTAAATCCCGTTCGACTAATTCAAGCATGTTATGATGCAAACTACACCTCATTCATTTAATCTGCGCTGGCAGGCGGCAATCTGTATCGCCATCGGTTTAACTGGTTTAGGCGTAAACCAATTGCTAACTTGGCAAGAGACTAGTGTATTACCAGTACCCGTACAGCGCAGTGTCCCGCTCACGGGTGAAGATCTCCAACTTGCCCGTAATGCTTGGAAATATTTTGAGACTAATCGGCTACCCACCGGATTTGTAGCTTCGGCGGCTAAATTTCCCGCTACAACGATGTGGGATGTTGCCAGTCAGTTTGCGGGGATGACGGCGGCGCGGGAATTAGATTTGCTGTCGGCGGCGGAATTCGATCGCTGGATGGCTCAAGTGCTGGTTTCGCTGGCTAAACTGCCATTGTACAAAGGTGAATTACCGAATAAAGCCTACAATGCGGCAACCCTGCAACCCGTTAGCTATGGCAAATTGGAGCAAACTGAGGAAATCGGCTTCTCAGCGATCGATCTGGGTAGATTAGCACTATGGCTAGATATTATCGCTCATCGCTATCCTCAACACAAAGCAGCCTGTAATGCAGTCACCGCTAGATGGAAACTTACCCGACTCGAAAGTGAGGGAAATCTGATGGGTGTCCATATTAACAAGGGTAAAGAGGAGTGGAATCAAGAAGGGCGATTGGGTTACGAGCAGTACGCCGCCTATGGATTGACAAAATTAGGCATTGTCGCAAAAAATGCCCTCAATCCTAAAGCACACGAGAAAAATGTGGATGTCATGGGAGTGCAGATTCCGGCTGATACCCGCACCAGCTATCATAATTATGTCACCAGCGAACCCTATGTTTTGGATGGTTTAGAAACCGGATTTAAGGCTTTACCTGCTGAATATGCGGGACGAGTATTGCAAGCTCAAACTCGCCGCGCTCAAGCTACCGGACATTTTACCGCATGGTCTGAGGACAATCTCGATCGCGCCCCCTGGTTTGTTTACAATAATGTCCATGTGGATGGTAAAAATTGGCAAAGTCTGACTCCTTCAGGTGAAGATAGCAATAAATTGAGCACCAGCAGCACCAAGACGGCGGTGGCTTGGCAGATGTTATTCCGCAATCGGTATACCGAACGCAATTACAAAGGCTTGCGGTGGCTGGCAGACCCCGATCGTGGTGTATTTGGGGGAGTATATGAGAGCAATCAAGAGATCAATCGATCGCTGACTTTAAATACTAATGGTCAAATATTAGAAGCAATTCTCTATAGTCATCTTGGTTCAACACCGATCGCAGATTGGGCATATGGTAAAACTCGCTAAAAGTATTGCTTGGCATCTACTAGGATTGGTTAGTATTGGTTATTTGGCGATCGATATACAGCCGCTAATTGCCAATCCATCACCAATTGGCTCGACAAGTAAAGTGCAAGATCCCCAACCTCAACTCAAAAAGGTACCCAGAGTTGTCTTCTTTGGCTCTAGTAGTACAGTTGGGTTTGGAACCACCAGAGGCGACAGGCGTTGGACGACATTGCTATCCCGCTATCTGGGTTGGGAAGAGATTAATGAAGGACTGTCTGGCTCGACTGTTTCCACGGCTCTCCGTGACAAGGAACTTGCCTCGGTACCATCGGGGTTAGAACGCTGGCGAAGTAATGTTTTATCCCGTAAACCCGATCGAGTAGTATTGCTCTATGGTGTCAACGATGCATTTCGGCGGATTACATTGGGAACTGCCGAGCAGCGTGGTACCTACAGCGGGGATTTGACGAAGATGTTGACTGATATGGCGAAAGAATTTAAGCCACAGCAACTGATTGTCAGTACATCCCAACCCAATCAAGGTACACTCGATCGACGCAAAGATTACGATCGCGTATTGAAAGCAACCACTAATAAAATTGGGGGATATTATATTGATGCGGGAAATGAAGCCTTCCCAGTGTCAGATCTGCCCGATTATTCGGCTGATGGTTTGCACATGAATAATTTGGGACATGCGATATTTGCCTCATACATGGCAAATAAGATGGTGAATTTAGGGCTAGAACCTGCACCCCCACAAGCTCAGGGGGGTAATCCGATTCAGAACGAAGTCCAACCCTTACCTGGTGGTTTTTTCTACATCGATCTTCATCACCCCTTAACTTTCGGTCGAGTGCGGACGATTGAAACTACATGGGTAGCACCTGGACGCGCTCGAATTGCGATCGTTCGTCCAGATGGGCGCGGTGGCTATGAAGCAATCTATCGGACTTCGATCTTTAATGTTACCCCTGGTACTTCCCGCATAGAAGTACCGAATTGGTGGGTATTGGATTACGACAGGTTGGCTGTTTGGACTGAGGGTAATTGTTTGGGCGGTTATGAACTGACACCAAATAAGATCGGTCATTTAGCAGTTCCGCAAGGTAATTTCATTCGGGATATTCCCGCCGATCGTGGTCGTGTAGCTACTCAGACGATGGCAATTCACATCATTCCTTAAAGGCTGTTTTGAAACTATAAGATCGTACTCACAAACAACCTCTTAGGGACTTAGGGACTAGCAATTGCCGTCAATTATGAGTAGAGCTAGTCGATGTTTTTAACTGTGGTGTATTCATTGGCAACCGCTCTGGTACCAAGGGTAAAGTGAGATAAACTGTTGTATTTTCTTCATTCTCACTAGACAATAAAAATACACCATCATAATTATTCACGAGTTTTTTGACAATTTTTAAACCTATTTTTAGCTCACGTTCTTCATATGTTGATGGAGATAATTGAATTGATTTTGTCATTTCTATCATGGAAGGATTTGATATATTCCCTTGATAAGTTGATAAAGAAAAATGAAATGCGTCATCAATGATTTCACCGAAAATTCTGATGCGAAGACTTGGATTGGCATTGAGTAGGATATATTCTATCAATTCATTACATATCCACTGAAAATGATTAGTATTTACAGCCAATTTTGCATCTTCAATTTCATAAATTAAATTGCCAGGTTGTGCTAATTCTTTAAATCGATTCATCAGGCTTTCTTGGACGATCGACTTGGGAATTGAGGGATCGTCACAATGCGATTCTGGCTTTTCAATTACAATCTGCAAATAAAACCAAAGCTTCTGCATTAATTTACGCAATTGGAGTGTCGATCGATTGTTTTGTGCCAAAATATGACAAATGGCTGGAAAACTTAGTTGTTCGATATTCTGACTCAGATGTTCTGTCGTCTCCAAGATGATATCTAAGGGGTAATCAAATTCACGGGAAAACTCGGTCGCTAAATCTAAGCGAATCTCATTCAAATTCTTGCTCAAGGAATTAATGTTGTGCCGCTGAAGTTTTGAAAAAGATTGCAGCCGATCGTATTGTTTTTTGATCCGTAGCATAGAGTTGACTCTGGCGCGTAGTTCGATCCCATTCATGGGCTTATTCACAAAGTCATCAGCACCTGCGGCTAGACAGCGGGATAAGTCTTCTTTGCTAGATAAGGCTGTAACCATGACGATCGGTACCGATTGCCATTTAGACATCGCCTTGATCTGTTTACAAACTTCAAATCCATTCATCCCAGACATCATCACATCCAGCAAGATAACATCGGGGTCGAATTTATCGAGTGAAGCGATTGCCTGTTCGCCGCTAATGGCATAATGCAACTTATAATTTTCGGCAGCCAGAAATGATTGAATTACATCAAAATTATCTGGTTCATCATCAACAATTAGGATGGAATAGGTATTCATCGGTTTACTTGCTTACATATTGTTAGAATACCCATTTCAACCCCGAACTTAACTTCCTCTACCGATCGCTAATTCATCTGTCGTCCAATGCTAGTTTTGGTAATTTTGAATTGACATGAGGGTACTCTAGTAGAGAGCATCCCTTCCAAACCAAAATGCTAAATTCAGTCCTAAGTCAATCTGAACTAATCTCGGCGATCGTCCGTCACCCCCTTATAGTGACCCCTGACACGACTGTAATGGAAGCGATCGCTAACATGAGCGGTATTCGGATCGCTTGTTCGTCGAGCGAAGATACCGATCGATTGGATGAACTACATATCCAAGCCCGATCTAGTTGTGTCTCGATCGTCGAAGATGGAAAACTCCTCGGCATATTAACAGAAAGAGACATCGTTAGGCTGTGTTCTGAGCAGCGAGATTTTGCCAATCTACCAATCTGCGATGTGATGACATCGAATGTTGTTACCCTTAAAGCAGCAGATTTTACAGATATTTTCGTAGCTATAAATTTACTCCAGCAACACCATATTCGCCATCTCCCAGTTATTGACGATCGCAATTATTTGGTGGGATTAATAACTCATGAAAGTCTTCAAAAAACATCCCGTTCAGTCGATCTATTAAGGTTGAGGATCGTAGCAGAAGTGATGACGGTGGAAGTAATTTGCGCTGCACCTGAGCTGTCGATGTTAGAAATTACGCGGTTAATGACTGTACATCGAATTAGTTCGGTGATAATTATCCAGTCAAAACTGGATGAGCAGCAAAAAACTATCCAAATGCCGATCGGCATTGTCACCGAGCGCGATATCGTCCAATTTCAAGCTCTCGGCTTAAATCTAGCGACATATCAAGTCCAGACGGTGATGAGCACACCAATTTTTGCCGTTAAGCCTAGTGATTCATTGTGGTTGGTACAGCAAATTTTAGCGCAGCGATTTATCCAACGGTTAGCGGTGACAGGAGATCGGGGCGAACTATTGGGGATTGTCACTCAAACTAGTTTATTACAAACATTAAACCCGTTAGAGCTATATAAGTTAGCAGAGGCTCTAGAAGCAAAAGTATTGAAGTTAGAAGCAGACAAAGTACAACTGCTCGAACATCACACCATCGACTTAGAACATCAAATTGAAGAGCGCACCAAAAAACTTACGGCGAAAGTAGCTCAGGAACGGTTAGTTGGTAAAATCTCCACCCAGATTCGCTCCTCTTTGAACTTAACAGAGATTCTCGATACAGCAGTGCGAGAATTGCAATCGATCTTGTGCTGTCAGCGGATTAGTATCTGGAAGTTTCTACCTGATGGTCGCACATTAGAGGTAGTAGCTGACTGCCAAAATCTGGTTCCTACTAATGTTGGTCAACAAGTGTACGATCCTTATTTTTCTCCCGATACTTATTTGAAAGGAAAAATTCGAGTAATACCGGATATTTATACAGCCAGTATTAGTGCTTGTCATCGAGACTTACTGGCAGATTTGCAAATTCGAGCGACAATATTAGTCCCCATTCTCACGGTTCTCGATGAAGCTATCCCGTGGGGGCTAATTAGTGCGATCGAAAGCGATCGACCCCGTGACTGGCAACCTGAAGAGATCGCACCGATCCAGCAAATTGCCACTCAACTGGAGATCGCCATTCAGCAAGCTACCGCCTACGAACAAGTCAACAATCTTAACGCCGATCTGGAATTAAGAGTCGCACAACGTACTGCCGAGTTGCAAGAATCTCAGCAATTTCTGCAAACTGTCATTGAAACTTTCCCACTCGCCGTATTTTGGAAAGATCGAGAATCTCGCTATTTGGGTTGTAATTACAACTTCTCCCAAGATGTTAATTTGAGCTTGCCAGAAGAGATCGTTGGCATAACTGACGACGATCTGTCCTGGGATCCATTTAAAGGTGCTGCTTACCGCCGTGCTGAAGATCGACAAGTAATCAACTCAGGCTTGGCAAAATTGGGATCGATCGAACTCCAGACAAAAGCAGATGGTACATCGATCTGGCTCGAAACGAACAAAATACCATTGCGAAACCTCAATGGTGAAACGATCGGCATATTGGGTACCTATCAAGACATTACCGAGCGCAAACAAACAGAAATCAAATTAAACAGACTATCAGAACGCTTGTCTTTATCACTCAAGTCTGGATCGGTTGGCTGTTGGGAGTGGGATATTCTGCGAGATCATCTGATTTGGGACGAGCGGATGTATGAATTGTATGGGCAAAAAAAATGTAAAGATTACGAAGCTTACTCTTTTTGGCTAGATACGCTCCATCCTGACGATCGCGCTGCTACCGCAGCTCTAGTCGAGCAATCTCTCTCAGGGCAATCAGATTTCGACACAGAATTTCGAGTTATCCATCCTGATGGCAGTATTCATTTTATCAAAGCCTATGGTTTACTAGAAAAAGTGAGGGAAGACTGCTCATACAGCATGATTGGGATCAACTTTGATATCACAGCAGCTAAACATGATGAAATGATTCGCCAACAGAACGAACAATTAATTCTTGAACAAGCAGAACGAGAATTGGTACTGAGAGAAATTACTCAAAAGATTCGTAAATCACTAGATCTGAAAACTATTTTTGAGACTTCCGTGGCGGAAATCCGGCAATTTCTGGAAACCGATCGAGTCGGGGTATTCAAATTCGATTCTGATTCCGATCTCGATTTGGGTGAATTTGTAGCTGAATCAGTCAATCCTGAATTTAGATCTATATTAGGCATAAAAATTCACGATCCTGGTTTTGGCAAAAGGCTAGGATCGGCTTATCAGCAGGGTGAATTTACTGTAATTCAAGATATCAATAATGCTGGATTGACAGAGCGTGAGATCCAGTTTTTGGCAAAATTTCAAGTCCGGGCAAATTTAGTTGTACCCTTGCTAAATGGATCGATTTTGTGGGGATTGTTATGTATCGATTGTTGTACTGCACCTCGATCTTGGCAAACGAGCGAGATTAATTTTGTGACCCAAATTGCCGAACAGATCGGCATTGGTATTCAACAAGCAACTTTGTATAAAAAAGTTCAGTTAGAACTAGAGATCCGCTGGCGAGCAGAAGAAGTAATTGCATTTCAACTCAGACAGCAGCAAACATTAGGAGCGATCTCCGAGCAAATTCGCAATTCTTTAAATCTAGAAGAAATTCTGGCAACAGCAAGTGCCAAAGTTAAAGAATTAATGATGGTCGATCGGGTAGCTATTTTTAGCGTATCTGCCGATCTTCATCTTCGAGCTGTCGAAGAAGTTGTATCGCTAGAATATCCAAGCGTAATGATGAGAAATTGGGAAAATGCCCAATTAAGCCAGGAAGAATTTGAATTTTACTTAGCTGGTAACACCAATATTGTTGTCGATATTCAGCAAGATCCTTGGTCTGTGTGTTTGCAAACATATGTAGAAGAGATCCATGTCAAGTCGAAGATTGTCGCACCAATTTTATTGCTATCTAGGAATAGTCAAACAGATCTGGATACCTGGGATGAGCCTCATCTATGGGGGCTGCTGAGTATTCATTCCTGTAGCTCTCAACGCCACTGGCAAGAAGCCGAAGCCAAATTACTCCAACAGATTGCCGACCAACTAGCGATTGCAATTCATCAGGCAAATTTATTTGAAAACTTACAGGAAGAATTGAGCGAACGCAAGCAAGCAGAAGCCAGGTTGCTAGAAAGTAACCAAGAACTCGCTCGTGCTACTCGACTCAAAGATGAGTTTTTGGCGAGTATGAGTCACGAACTCCGCACCCCACTCAATGCCATTCTCGGTATGTCTGAAAGCTTGCAAGATGGGGTGTTCGGCTCGATCAACGATCGACAAAAAAAATCGATTATGACAGTCGAAAAGAGTGGCAAACACTTACTCGCTTTAATCAATGATATTCTCGATCTTTCTAAAATGGAGGCTAAAAAATTTAATCTCGAATCCACTGATGTATCGATTCAATCCCTCTGTCAGAATAGTCTTTTATTCATCAAAGAACTTGCCCACAAACGGCAAATTCGATTAAAGACCCAACTTCCCGAACAGCTCAAACAGATACATATTCGGGTAGACGATCTGCGCTTTCGTCAAGTCTTGATCAATTTACTTAGCAATGCAGTTAAATTCACTCCAGAAGGGGGCAGTATTATATTAGATGTCCGTATCTTCGTTGATGGAGCCTCTCCCCTGGAGAATGGACAGTCTGAAGATGTCAATCCTCTCTTATTACAACCAGCGATGAATACATGTTCGATCCCTGGATCGATAATTGCCTTCTCCGTTATTGATACAGGGATTGGGATTGCTACTGAAAATATGGATAAGCTATTTCAGTCTTTCGTCCAAATTGATAGTAGTATTAGTCGTCAGTATGCCGGGACTGGATTGGGATTATCATTAGTCAAGCGGATTGTTGAAATGCACGGTGGTACTGTCTCAGTTCAGAGTGAAGTAAATCGGGGTAGTTGTTTTACGGTGTACTTACCTTTCAATCCGATTACAGCGATTGCTACTTCTCCGCCACCTTCGATCGCTTATCCCCTGGCAACAGATCCTACTCCTGATGAAATTCAAGAAATTAAGCCTAAAACATCGATCTTGTTGGTAGAAGACAATCTAGCTAATATCGAAACCATGACTACTTATCTTCAAAGTCGTGGTTATCGAATAGTTGTGGCTGAAAATGGACGGCAAGCGATTTCCATTCTGGAAGGCTACGTCAATGAGCTGGTTCAGACTCATTATCCTGACATCATCTTGATGGATATTCAGATGCCAGGAATGGACGGTTTTGAGGCGACTATGCACATTCGTCAGATTCCTGACTACGCTAATATCCCCATCATTGCTTTGACAGCTCTAGCAATGCCGGAAGATCGCCAAAGATGCCTAGATGCTGGGGTAAATCAATATATGACAAAACCTGTCAAACTCAGTCAACTGGTCGCGACGATCGAAACATTACTACAATCCAAATAACCTACCTAGCAAAGGCAAACTAAGGGCTATGAATAAGATTTTAATTATTGAAGACACTGAAGAGGTTAGGGACAATATTCAAGAAATTTTAGAATTAGAAAAATTCAAGACGATCGTTGCTTCAAATGGTCGAATTGGGATAGATTTAGCAATGAAAGAGTATCCAGATCTGATTATATCAGATATTTCGATGCCAAAAATAGATGGATATCAAGTTTTAGCCACCTTACGCCAGCAACCAGAAACCGCCATCATACCTTTTATCTTCTTGACAGCTAAATCAATTCAGAAAGATCGCCGCCAAGGAATGGAGCTAGGGGCAAATGATTATTTAACTAAACCTTTTACCTGTGATGAGTTGTTAAATGCTGTACGTACACAGTTAGAGCGAAACGCGATCGTCATGAAACATTACTTTAATAAGCATCAAGAGTATCACGCTTTTAATAAAAAAATTCAGAATTTACAAAATTTCAACCAAACTAAGGATCGAATCTTTGGCAGTTTTATCACCGAACTACGCCAAACGGTGACTAAAATTAGTGTGGCTTTGAGCACAGTGCAAAGTTTACCAGATGGACTTACACGCGATCGGCATTTGGAAATTTTGCGCTCTGAATGCCAACAAGAAATCAAACTGCTCAATGAAGTAGAAGGTCTTCACAAATTTTTGACCCCAGATAATGTGAGCTTTCTCAAACAATTTAATCTACTCACTAGTGAAGAAAATAAAGATAATTAATTCGTCGATCTGGCTCACTTTCAATCTGGTGAGCCGCTAAATCCCCCTTAAAAAGGCTATCCATTACCCACAGATCTTACATGCCATACGGATTGCGGTTTCCACCAGTAGGGGCAATTCATGAATTGCCCCTACTGGT
>JANMEL010000078.1:0-12040 GCA_031376885.1 Chamaesiphon sp. OTE_70b_metabat_96
GGGGGCGGGGGAGTGGGGGAGACTGGGGTTTTCTACGATCTATCCACCCATTCACCTGCTACAGGATTTTTTCTAATCCATATATTAGTGATTTTAGCCCCAAAATCTTGCGGATGGCGAGGAGGACTCCGGGCATATAACAAGAGCGATTGGTGGTATCGTGGCGGAGGGTGTAGATTTCGCCTGGAGCACCGAAGATGATTTCTTGATGGGCGATAAAACCAGGCAGGCGGATACTATGGATGCGGATATTTTCATCGGCTTGACAACCTCTGGCACCTGGCATCTTTTCTGATTCGGTGACGCTGGGAGGGTTGAAGGTTTTGCCGAGTTCGCCTAGTAGTTGGGCGGTTTGGATGGCGGTACCGCTGGGTGCGTCGGCTTTTTGATTGTGGTGAAGTTCGATGATTTCGACGTGCTCGAAATATTTGGCGGCTTGAATGGCGGCTTGCTGCATCAGGATTACGCCGATCGAGAAGTTGGGGATAATTAAGCAGCCAGTGCTGGCTTTGTCGGCAAATTCGGCTAGATTTTCGATCTGTGCGGTACTCAATCCTGTGGTACCTACGACTGGGCGCACTCCATAGGCGATCGCATTGCGGACATTCTCGTAGATGCTATCAGGGTGAGTAAAATCGACCATGACGGCTGGTTGTTTCTCTTGAGCTGCCATGGCGAGGATGGATTGAATTTCGTTGGTCACAGGCACCTCTAAGGCTCCACAGCCAGCTAGTTCGCCGATATCTGCGCCTTGAATATTCGGTTGTCGATCGATCGCACCTACCAATACCATATCCTGGGCACTAGCGATCGCTTTAATCACTTCTAGCCCCATCTTTCCGCCTGCACCATTCACAACCACTGGGATTAGCTTTGGGCTAGCGTCTGCCTCACCAGAAGCCTCTCGTGCCGACAATCGATCGCTCATAATTCTATCTGCTTAATAACTCCACTGGGATTATTGTAGCCCATGCTCACTAACCTATCCCCTATCCCCTATTCCCTATCCCCTATCCCCTATTCCCTATCCCCTATCCCCTATTCCCTATTCCCTATTCCCTATCCCCTATCCCCTACTCCCAATCAGGCGACTTGACGAGCACATCTACCATTGGTCGTTGAGCAATACATTGCCAATGACAAGCAAATAAATCCGGTGATTGGATGCCAATACTGGCTACTGCTGGTAAGGCGGGAAATGGGAATAATCGATCGAATATTATCTCATCTTCCAAATAGCTAAATTGGATTAGATAAGTTGCTGGTGGTGCATCGAGCTGACTTAGGAATTTGTAGGCAAATTGATAGAGTGGTTGACGATCGCGATCGTCGAGATGGATTGGTTGGTGATAACTACCTGGCTCGATCGTGCCGATGACTTCCCCATACATTGGGCCTCTAGCCGTCCAGATTGCGGGTAACCACTTGTTTCCACCATCTCCGACTTTGACACCCATTCTCGTCGCTGCTAGGTGGCGGAGAGTGTCAATATCCCGACATGCTCGCCCGATCGACTGACCCCAAAACTCAAACTCAGCGGGTAGATTTATTGTCAGGGGACAATAAATCGTTTCCACATCCCAAACTTTAGCGAGTTCCCCCACCGTGACAATCCCAACAGATGTAGCGATAGCATCCCAAGACTTCCCCTCAGCGGTGGCGATGCCTTGGATCATTGCCTGTTTGAGTGTCAGGCTAACGGGGGGATCGTCGAGAATGATAATTGTCCTAGGCATGACTTAATCTAATCAGTGGTGGTGGAGACGATAGGCGATCGCTCATATGGGGCAATTCAGCTACTAGTCTAGGTTTAGCCACCTGAAGATTTGGTTCCTCATTGATGAGTCTTTCATTGACTGACACCAATTGAGAATGAAGTTGGCGATTTTCATTTTGTAATGCCATAATTTTGGCTTTAATCGGTGCCAATCGTTCGGCGAATTTTTGGGTGTATACCCTAGACAATTCGCGGATGACTTGTTCTAGCATCTGAGTGCGATCGGTCAATTCACGGATAGTTTGACGCAATTGCTGAGTCTCAAAATCCCGCCGCTCCATCTGTTCTTGATAAAATCGGACTTGCTGTTCGACTCCCTGAAGTTGTTCGCGCAACAATCTGACTTCCGCTCGATAGTCTCCGGTTTCTGGTTTTGACGTAGAAACGCTACTATCTTTGACCAGTCGGAATAGTTCTTGGGATAACTGTTGGACTAGTTTGTCACGGGTGCTGAGTTCTTCCCGAAACCTAGCAATTTCGGCATTGAGTGTAGACATGTTAGCGGATTGGGTTTTATTCACAGTACACCACCACAGTAGTTAAGCTAAATTTAGCAGAATTCTCGTCATAATTCAAAATAAAATATTAGTAAGTTTTGTAGCAGGGGTCAGGGGTCGGGGGTGAGGGGTCAGGTTGAGAAAGCTGATATATGGCAACCGCCACGGCAGTTCGGACAGATGTAGATGCTCAAACCATTGGTGCGTCAGCTTTCCCGCTTTGACCTCCGACCCCTGACCTCTGCCCCCCGATCTAGCTTGAATATACCCATGTTGACTCCGCCCAATTCAGATCGCCACATCCCCGAAGACCGATCGTGATAGTGTTAGGGAAAGCAGAAACATCAGCGAGCGAATAGGCGGTAAATGATGAGCGCAGGTAACAGTACGCATCAAATTAAGTTTGGGACTGACGGATGGCGGGGAATTATCGCCGATGATTTTACGTTTGCTAATGTATGTAAAGTGACCAGAGCGATCGCCGCATACCTCAGCACGGCTTATACTCAAGATCGTCCGGTTTTAATCGGTTACGATCCAAGATTTTTGGCGGATAAGTTTGCGCGGATGTCTGCTGAAATCTTAGCAGACTTGGGATGGACGGTGAAGATTGTCGATCGAGATTGTCCTACGCCAGTGATTGCTTACAATGCTAGGCTGCTAAACTCTGCGGGTGCGCTGATGTTTACAGCTAGCCACAATCCCGCCGCATATTGCGGAATTAAGTATATCCCAGATTATGCTGGCCCTGCAACTCTAGCGATTACCGATACGATCGTCGCAAATCTAGACAATGCTAGCGACGCACCACCAGAAAACAAGCATAGCGACAAGATTACCACCTTCGATCCACAGCCAGAATATTTCAAATTTATTTATACATTACTGGACGTAGAGCGGATCCGATCGGCCAAACTCAAGGTCAAATACGATGCCATGTATTCCACCTCGCGGGGATACTTGGATAAAGTCTTGCTCCACTGCGGTTGTGAAATCGAAACCTTCCACATGCAGCGAGATGTACTATTTGGTGGTGGGATGCCAGAACCCAAAGCCGAACTACTCGGCGAACTGATCGCCGCAGTCAAAGAGGATCGTGCCGATCTCGGTATGGCGACGGATGGAGATGCCGACAGGTTCGGTGTTGTCGATGAATTGGGTAACATGCTGACCCCAAATACCGTGCTCCTCGTGCTTGCGAAGCATTTAATCAAGAATAAGGGTAAAACTGGGGCGATCGTCCGTACAGTGGCTACTACCCACCTCCTAGACAACTTTGCAGCCAAGCATGGGATCCCTCTAATTGAAACTGCTGTCGGATTCAAATATATTGGCGAGAAAATGCGGGAAATCCCCGTACTGATCGGCGGTGAAGAATCTGGCGGATTGAGTATTATCGGACATATTCCCGAAAAAGATGGGATTTTGGCAGATATGCTCATTGCCGAAGCGATCGCCTATGAAGGTAAACCCTTGAGCCAAATCGTCGCCGAAGTCATTGCCGAAGCTGATGGCCCATTGTACAATCGTCGTCTGGATCTACATCTAGACAATGCCCACAAACAAACGGTGATGAAGACTTATACCGAGCATCCCCCGACTGAGATTGCGGGTATCGATGTCAAAGAAGTCAATCGTCAAGATGGTGTGAAATTCTACCTCACCGATGGTAGCTGGGTGCTCCTTCGTGCCTCCGGTACCGAACCCCTGATTCGGGTATACCTCGAAACTCATTCCGCCGCCCAATTGGATAAATTAGCGACAACGATGGCCGCTGCGATCGACGCGCTAAAATAGTAGAATTGAGCATAGGATAGCCATCCTGAAAGCTCAAACCCCAATCCCTAATATCTATCTAGTCATATAGGTGAGTATGAAATATCAAACAGAAATTAAGTCCTATTTATGGTTTACTCTCTGCGACATCTTACATTAAACTCACCTACTTTATGACTTATCAAGAATTAGCAACTAATACTGATATTCCAGTATTATCTTGGGCGGGACACGATCTTGCTCGTCAAGAAACTCAGATGGCCAAAAATGTTGCCAATCTGCCTTTTGTCTTCAAACATGTGGCTTTGATGCCCGATGTTCATCTGGGTAAAGGGGCCTTGGTTGGCTCCGTAATTGCCACCAAAGATGCACTCGTTCCTGCGGCTGTGGGTGTGGATATTGGTTGTGGAATGAGTGCGATTCAGACCCCATTTACGCGATCGCAATTAGAGGGCAAACTCAAAAAGATTCGCCTCGATCTAGAAGCCCAAATTCCTGTCGGCTTTGAGGATAATAAAAATATTGCCAAAGAAGCTACCAATTGGCAAGGCTGGAAAGATTTTAAAGAATTGCATCGCGGTGTAAGGGGTTTGGAAGGTAAGGCTCTTCGTCAATTAGGCTCTTTGGGTGGTGGAAATCACTTTATCGAAGTTTGTATCGATACCGAGGATCGCGTGTGGTTGATGCTCCATTCTGGCTCGCGGAATATTGGGAATAAGTTGGCTCAGTGTCATATTGATACTGCCAAAAATTTGGCTAAATTGGCGGATACTAATTTAGTTGATAAAGATCTGGCTTATTTTGTCACGGGTACGTCTGAATTTGATGATTATTGGCGCGATCTACAATGGTCACAGAATTACGCCAAAGTAAATCGAGATCTGATGATGTCACGATTTATGCGGGTGATGGAACAACATCTTAATGGTGGCAAAAAAATCAAGCCGTTAATATCTATTGACTGTCATCATAATTATGCAGAACAAGAAATCCATTTTGATGAAGAAGTATATGTGACTCGCAAGGGTGCTGTGCGTGCTCGAATTGACGATTATGGGATTATTCCTGGCTCGATGGGTACCAAATCCTATATTGTCAAAGGTAAAGGTAATGCGGCTAGTTTCTGTAGTTGCTCTCATGGTGCCGGAAGAGTGATGTCTCGATCGATGGCAAAAAATACCTATACTCTTGACGATCTGATCGCCCAAACTGCGGGTGTAGAATGTCGAAAAGATGCCGAACTTATCGATGAAATTCCTGCTGCTTATAAATCGATCGATGAGGTGATGAAAAATCAAGTCGATCTCGTAGAAGTAGTAGCAACCCTCAAGCAAGTACTTTGTATCAAAGGTTGATTAAGCTGTTTGTCATCTAAATCCCCGACTTCTCCAAGAAGTCGGGGATTTAACATAGAGTAGTAGCAACTCTCAATCAAGTACTCTGTATCAAAGGTTGATATTAAAAAAAGATCGTGAATGAGGTTGCGTGAATCGATAAACACTGTTAGACTTGAACCGCACATGAGAAAACCAATCTATACAGGAGGCGATCGTGCTTCTAAACTTTCGCAGACGAGATAAATCAGTCACCACCGCTCCAAAAGAAGAAGTAGATCCACAAACTAGCGATCCTAGCTCTTCAACTAAAATCGAGACGGCTCGAAAAGGGATTGAGAAATATCGTAATGCCTTGATTGAATTAGCTAAGTGATGGAACCTTACTGGTTAGACATTCGCGATGCTTGCGCTATCCATGCTGAAATTATTACCCAGTTGGGTGGCGAACCTGGAATCCTGAGCTTGGGTGGTTTAGAGTCAACTTTAAATAAGCCCAAAAATCTGTATCACTATCGGCAGAATAACACCTTATTTACATTCGCCGCATCCTACGGTTATGGGATTATCAAAAATCATTGCTTTGTAGATGGGAATAAGAGAGTCGCTCTGATTGTCGTCTACACTTTTTTGGCGATTAATGATATCGAGCTGACAGCCTCAGAAATTAATGCAGCCAACTTTTTTCTCGACTTGGCGGCAAGTCAGGAAAGTCAGGCTGAAGGGATGCACAGATTGGCAAAGTGGATCCAAATCAACAGTGAATTTTTCGTTAAGGCGTATTAGATTAATTGAGAATTGAGTTGTTAGGTAGATGCCTAATAGATCGGGAGTATATAGCAACCGTCAAATTATCGATCGTAATTTTGGGTTAATATAATTTAGAGACATTTAAAACTCAGTCGATCGACTTAGGTATACTTTAGATAGCATGACGATATCGGGACAGGAATTCGATCGACAAGGATTTACGATCGTTGAATTGGTGCTATCATCCGATCGAATTGAAGATACGATCGCACATCTAGATAGTATATCTCTCGATCGAGCGGGAACTAGAAATCTGCTCGAATATGCTTGGTGTGTCGAATTAGTGGATGTATTGAGATCTCATCCGACTATTGCTCAATTGCTGCCATCTAATAATGTCGCCGTACAATGTACATTATTTGACAAGACAGTAGCTAAAAATTGGCTCGTTCCCCTACATCAAGATATGAGTATTCCAGTGCGAGAACATTGTGAGAATATTCACCTGTCTGGATGGTCTCATAAAGAGGGTATTTTGTACGTCCAACCGCCTATAGAAGTATTAGAGAACCTAGTTGCTATTCGGATCCATATTGATGATTGTAACAGCGATAATGGGGCATTGCGCGTTGTGCCTGGTTCTCACGATCGAGGACGTATTTCTAGCTCAGATATCGCTACTCTCAAGACAGCTAAAGGGGAAGAATTGTGTACGGTAAAACAGGGTGGTGCTTTGGTGATGCGTCCGTTATTATTACATGCTTCGTCAAAAGCCACTAATCCAAATCGTCGGCGCGTATTGCATTTTCTATTTGGTTCGGCATCTTTACCACTAGGGTTGCAATGGGATCGGGTTATTTAGGTGAAATTACGATTGGGAATTTTGCCTGTCGATCTTGCGCTCAATTTCTCTAATATCTTCTTGTAAATCTTCAATGCTATCGTAGAGTGCGTTAGTTCGCTCTTGGCTGTGATATCGATCGAAGTTTTCTAGTCGCGATTCTCGAATACTCCGGCGCAATTCTCTAATTGCTTTACGTTCTGTTTCAATACTATTGCTATTAGCGGTGATGGCTTTAGCATTAGATTCAATTAGTTGTTTAGTTGCAGATAGCGATCGATCGAACCTGTCATGAAATGTTGCCTGTGCTTTGATTTGGGTGCTAACTTCTTTAATCTGCTGCGCGATCTCCCCAGTTTGAGAACTAACTTCTCTAATCTGTTGGGTGAGATCGGCTGTGTTGATTAATTGTTGCTCCATCAATCTTTCTAGTCGATCTAATCGAGCTGAAGAATCATTATTTTCTGTCATGGCTATTAAATGGTAAAAGCACTATTTAAGTTCTAATGATAGCTCTAATCTTTTATTTAGACCGATTGCGAATAGTAATTATAATTACACTCCTTTTGATTTAGTCACAGACTGTAGACTTTGAGGAGATTGATTCTGTTGAATCAGTCTCATTAATAGGCGCAATCCTTCATTAACCGCACCAGAATTAGGGAAAATTGTTGCCACATCAGGATCTAACTGCACAGTTAGATTCGACTTCTTACGACCCTCTCCACGAGAAATAACAGTGAGTTGAGTAAAGTCGTATTCGGGTTGTAGATCGTCATCCATTTCAGAGATCTGATTCATAAGCTTTACGTTCTTTTTTAGTAACTGAACGGGCACTGATTAGCCGCGTGGTATCTGCACGCTCGGTATAAGCGACTACTAGTAGTCGTCCTCTGGCTGATTCTCCCATGATAACAAAACGCTGCTCTTGAATGGAGTGTGCTGGGTCGGCAAAGGTTAAAAATAACGGATCGTCAAAAACAGAAGTTGCCTCATCGAAGGAAATACCATGCTTGTCAATGTTGCTTTTAGCTTTTTCCTCATCCCATTCAAATGACATAGATTCAATCTTTAGTTATTTTGATTGACAAATGTTGATAAATATAACTCACCAGCTCATCTGCTGTATGTGCATCTTCATAAAGGAGAATTTTTTGCATATCAATCATCTACTTTACTTTCCGATCTCCAATTACAGTTCCAGCTACATCAGAAACCCAACTTTCTAGAAAAGTCGGATTTCTTAGTGCTAGTTCCAGATAATTAACACGTTAGACATCTAGACGACGTTCGATCGCAGTTGCCCAAGTCTGGGTAATTGCGGCGACATCTAGATCGATTAATCCAGTTTCAGCAGTTATTTGAAAATGGTCATCAGCAGTACCAACATCACCTAAATATTGCCAAGCATCGGTGACATGTTGTTCTAAATATGCCTCAAATTCAGCTTGATGGCTAGGTGAAATTGAGACGATGATTCTCGCACCACCTTCGCCGAATAATACTGTATCCCAACGGTGTGAGGATGTGTCAATATTAATCGACGCGCCTTTATTTCCAGAGATGCAGCATTCAGCGAGGGCGACGGTTAAACCCCCCTCGGCGGAGTCGTGAGCGGATTTTATCCAACCTTGATGGATGCCATGACGACAAGCGGCTTGAACTTTGATTTCGAGGTCGAAATTGACTGCGGGGGGTTGCCCTGCAACGGTTTCATGCAGAACTGCCAAATATTCCGACGCACCTAAAGTCACCTCTAAACGTTCACTGAGCGGAGCCGAAGTGAACGCTGTTGGTATACCCAATAAGTAAATTCGATCGCCTGTATTTTGCCAACCTTGACCGCAGACTTTGGTAATATCTTCTACTATTCCTACCATGCCGACGACTGGAGTGGGATAAATGGGGACTGGATTACCTGCTGCGTCGAAGGTTTCGTTGTAGAGAGAGACATTTCCGCCTGTGACAGGGGTATTGAATGCGCTGCAAGCTTCGGATAATCCTTTGCAAGCGTTGGCGAGTTGCCAATACCCGATCGGTTTTTCGGGGCTACCAAAGTTGAGATTGTCAGTCACAGCCACGGGTTCGGCTCCCACACAGCTTAGGTTGCGGGCGGCTTCGGCGACGACCATTTTCGCGCCTTCGTAGGGGTTGAGATAGACGTAGCGGGGGTTGCAATCTACGGTGGCGGCTACGCCTAGTTTGGGATTATTGACGGTAGATTGACGACCTTGGATGGGTTCCAGGGGACGAATACGGATGACTGCGGCATCTCCACCACCTGGGAGGATGACGGTATTGTTTTGGACTTGGTGGTCGTATTGACGGTATACCCATCGTTTGGAGGCGATCGAAGGTGTATCCAACAAGGTCAACAAGACATCATTCCAACTGTGGGATTTGCCGTTAATTTCGATGCCTTGGGGGGTAGCTGGGGGGAGTAAATCCGGTGTCCATGCCCAGGCTGTTTGGGCGTATTCGGGTGCTTCTGCCATCAATTCCCGCTCGTAAATCGGGGTATTGTCGGCGAGGGCGGTGGCGGGGACTAAGGCGGCGACTTCGCCCTGAAAGAGGATCCGAACGACGGGTTCTTCAATGACGGTACCAGCGACTACGGCATGAAGTCCCCAGCGATCGAAGATGTCGATCAATTCCTGTTCGCGTCCTTTGTGAGCGACAAATAGCATCCGTTCCTGGGACTCAGATAAGAGGTACTCATAAGCCACCATCCCAGGTTCGCGGGCGGGAACCAGATCTAGATCGAATTCGATGCCTAAGCCACCTTTAGCGGCCATTTCTGCACAGGAACAGGTGATGCCAGCGGCTCCCATATCTTGAGCGGCGACGACTGCGCCAGTTTTGAAGGCTTCGAGACAGGCTTCGATCAGGGATTTCTCTAGAAAAGGGTCGCCAACTTGGACTGCGGGGCGATTATCGATCGATTCTGCGGTAAGTTCGGCACTGGCGAAACTCGCTCCACCCATCCCATCCCGCCCAGTGCTAGAACCCACGTATAATACTGGATTGCCGATGCCAGATGCTCCCGATTTGACGATCGTAGCTGTCTCCATCAAGCCCATCGCCATCGCATTCACCAAGGGATTGCCCGAATAAGCGGGGTCGAAATACACTTCTCCGCCAATTGTCGGTACGCCAACACAGTTGTGGGTGACAATCCCGCCACTAGTGACGAAGAGGTGAGTATTATCTACTTCGACATCATAAACATCGCAAGTTTCAACGGTTTGAATCGTAATATTTTGAATCTTTACCGTGCCCATTGTGGTAGTTAGTGGGGCGGTGCGAGTAGCTACATTCCCATATTCTTTTTGGTAGCTGGGTGGTGCTGTTGATAGAGTATTTACCCACTCGCGACGGACTTCAATTTGCCATAGGGGTGGATAGTGAAATTCTCGCCCTTTAATCTTACCGACGGAAGCAGGACGATGATAAATTTGGGGAATAATTCCTTGACTTTGGATCAGGAGAATAACTTGGTCGAATAGTTGACGGCTGGAGGTGGAAAAGAAGATCTTGCCTTGAGCTGCTGCGCCGTTGACAGGATTGGGGATGGTATGGTTGTTCCGAATCAGACTTTTGAGTAATTCTTGCTGAAGTTCGGGGTTCCAGCGGGAGACAAAATTGGGCAGGAGTTTGTGAGTGGGTTCATTACCACAACCCCAAGCTTGAATGAATAAATAACCCAATAGCCAAGATGAGACACAGATTGCCATGCCTGATGTGCGCTCTCTGGAGTTGGCATCTATACCCAGGCTTTGGAGGATCTCCATCAAGTCGTGAGATGCAGCTACTTCTTGATGCCCGAAGTTGAAGAAAATTCGATTGGTGTTGCCCGCAGGGGAAACGCTGCCAGTGGCGATGTAATAGCCCAGGAGACGGGCGAAAGCTTTGTTGGGTTGAATTAGAGCGGGAACCCAGTCTTCTTTGCCTTGCTGCCCGATTTTGAGGTCGGCACGGGAGAGGTTGAAGACTTGTTCTAGTCCGAGGAGTTGTTCGAGGCTGAGGAATCGATCGAGTGGAAAGATCTTACTATTCAGGTAGTGGTTGCGTTTTTGGATCGAGGGTTCAAATAGTTCGAGGGTGGTGCGAATTAGATCCGTTGGTTGCCAGGAGAGGGGCAGGGCGACACAAATGTCTTTCTCGGCGGGGTATTGAGGCGAGATGGCAGCGATTAGATCGATTTGTGGTGCGCCTTGGACTTCGGGGAGTTTGAGGAAGATCGGGATTTCATCGCCGACGCGGAGGTTTTGGGCGTAGCGAATGCGGACTTTCTTCTCATCTTCTACCCGTAACATGGGGTGATCGGGTGTGACGGTGAGGGTGCGCCCGTAACTGGTGCGGATATTGACTAGTTTGTCGGTTTGGCGTTGGAAAATGCGGCTGACGGGTTGCCAGCTACTTTGACTGGTTTTGGGGTCGATCGATAATGTCTCAATTCCACTGATTTCGTGGGTATGTTCGCCTTCAGGTAGATGGGTGGTGACGAAGTTGCCGATCGTATCGAAGTGAATAAAATTCTGTGAGTCTTTCCAGATGAAGGTTTCGGAGCCGACTAGACAGTTGCCATAGTGGGAGATACCCGCTACGACTCCATTGAACAAGCGGCGAGTTTTGGCATCTTTGAGGTCGCCAAATCTGAGGGAATTGAGAATCGCGATCGGCCGCGCGCCCATGGTGAAGATATCGCGGAGGATACCACCTACACCCGTTGCTGCCCCTTGGAAGGGTTCGACGGCGGAAGGGTGATTGTGGGATTCGATTTTGAAGGCGAGTTGGAGTCCATCGCCAAGATCGATCACTCCAGCGTTTTCACCTGGGCCGACAAGAATGCGATCGCCTGTAGTCGGAAATTGTTTAAGCAGCGGACGAGAATTTTTGTAACAACAGTGCTCCGACCACATCACCCCAAACATGCCTAATTCGGCTTTATTCGGGTGTCTACCGAGGCGTTTGACGATTTCGTCATATTCGTTGGGTTTGATGCCTTCTGCGGCGATTTGAGCGGGGGTGAAGGGTGAGGGCATGAGGGGTGTGGGGGTGTGGG
>JANMEL010000109.1:0-22342 GCA_031376885.1 Chamaesiphon sp. OTE_70b_metabat_96
GTAAAACCGCAGCGACAGAATTAGCCGCTGATACACCTTTGGGCGATCGAGTAAACTTAGTTTACCAAGGCACTGAAATTACCACTGGGCGGGGTATTTCTGTTGTCACCGCCACCGGAATGAATACCGAACTCGGCAAAATCGCCGCGCTATTACAAGGTGTCGAAAGTCAGCCGACTCCACTCCAACAGAAATTAACACAGCTTGGCAATGTGTTAGTTGGTGGCGCATTGGTAATCGTCGCCCTGACAATTATCGGCGGCATGTTGCCCGATTTGCTCCGAGGCTCCTTCAATCTCGATACCTTCAAAGGATTAGTAAAAACATCCCTAAGTGTCGCCGTAGCAGTCGTGCCCGAAGGATTGCCCGCCGTCATCACTGTCACCCTGGCAATGGGTACCCAGCGGATGGTAAAACGCCAAGCTCTGATCCGCAAACTCCCTGCTGTAGAAACCCTCGGCGGGGTGACGATTATTTGTTCTGACAAAACAGGCACCCTCACCCAAAATAAAATGGTGGTGCAACAGGTGGCTACCTTGACGGCTGAATATCAGATTGGGGGCGAGGGCTACATTCCGAACGGTGATTTTAAACTTAATGGTAAACCAATTGAGCCACTCGCAGATCCGGCTTTAAAAGGGTTACTGTGGGGCTGCGCTCTCTGTAACGATGCAGTGTTGCAGTATACCGATAATCAGTGGCAAATTTTGGGAGATCCCACAGAGGGAGCCTTATTAGTACTCGCTCACAAAGCCGGAATTGAAGCAACCGCCCAGAATTATCCGCGCATTCAAGAATATCCATTTGATAGCGACAGACAACGGATGAGTATCATCTGCGAACAACCCCCATATTACCTCCTATTCGCCAAAGGATCGCCGGAATCAATCCTCGATCGATCTACCCATACTTTAGTCGCAGATCGGTATGCTGAATTAACAGAGAAAGAGCGACAAACCATCCGCGCCCAAAACACCCAGCTAGCGAGTCAAGGACTGAGAGTCTTAGGTTTCGCCTATCGCTATTTCCCCCACCTTCCTGACGCAGATAGCGCGGAATCAGAACTAATTTGGGTCGGTTTAGTCGGAATGCTCGATGCCCCACGCCCCGAAGTTCGCGCTGCTGTTGCTACCTGCAAAACTGCTGGAATTCGGACAATGATGATTACAGGCGATCATCCTCTGACTGCAATGGCGATTGGCACCGATTTGGGCATCACTCAGACTGACAGCCAAGTGGTAAGCGGCAACGAAATCGCGCAGATGGATGACGCAACTCTGAAGCAAACGATCGAATCAGTCAGCGTCTATGCCCGTGTCGCCCCCGAACATAAATTACGCATCGTCAAAGCCTTGCAACAACAGGGTGAATTAGTCGCCATGACAGGAGATGGCGTAAATGATGCCCCCGCATTAAAACAAGCCGATATCGGCGTAGCAATGGGGATTACGGGTACAGATGTGAGTAAAGAAGCTAGCGACATGGTGTTATTAGATGATAACTTCAGTTCGATCGTCGCCGCAGTCGAAGAAGGGCGGATTGTCTACACCAATATTCGCAGGTTTATCAAATACATCCTCGGTAGCAATATCGGTGAAATTCTCACGATCGCCGCTGCTCCGCTAATTGGTTTGGGAGGTGTGCCGCTCTCCCCGTTACAAATCCTATGGATGAATCTAGTCACAGATGGGATTCCCGCTGTCGCTCTGGCATTGGAACCAGGGGAGCCAGATGTGATGCAGCGTCCACCTTTTCAGCCCAGTGAAAGTATTTTTGCTAGAGGTTTGGGTGCGTATATCATCAGGATTGGATTAGTGTTTGGGATTGTGACGATCGGGTTGATGGGATGGGCATTCGATCGCACTCACTCAGTCGATTATCCTGGCGATCCCGATACCTGGAAAACGATCGTCTTTACCACCCTCTGTATCGCCCAAATGGGTCACGCTTTAGCTGTACGCTCTGTAAATAAACTAGTTATCGAAATTAACCCATTTAGCAATCCACTGTTGTTGTGGGCGATTTTGGGTACGATTCTATTGCAGTTGGCTGTGGTTTATATTCCACCATTGCGATCGTTTTTTGGCACCCATCCTTTGAGTTTATTTGAACTGGGAGTCTGTTTTAGTTGCAGTTTACTGATATTTATCTGGATTGAAGGGGAGAAGTTATTTGTGCGGTGGTTTCGATCTAAAAGTTGAGATTAGTAATTGCGATCGTGTCATGACAATATTAAAGCAACGCCTTCGTCAATTGAATAGTTTTTTACTATTTCTTTAGTTTTATAGCTATAAGTCAGAGAGAGCTTTACGCCTGCTTTAATTCTTATAGTCTTAACGAAAATCTTTCTTAGTCCATCTTCTTGTCCTTTGTAATTCCCTAAAGTTAATTTTATAAATTCTTGGTTCTCAATACTAGAGGCTAGCATTAGCTCAAATTGAGTCTTCGCATTAGCTTCCATTAGGCTACTCCATCAAGATATTGTGCTTTTTACAAATGTCATAGATAAAAGATCCTGCTGGAGGAGCATTCCGTTTGAGTTTTTTAATAAGATGATTCCATATATGGATAGTCAGGGTATCTTTACTGATAGCACTTGCATAAGAAAAGTCTGGATCAAACAGTCTTTCTGCCTCAGTCCAGTGGACTGGATAGAAAACTTGCGGAGGCTTTGCAAACTTATCTAAGTCTAAAAGCTTGGCAAAATAAGTGATAGCCTTTGGTCCTATAGTAGCCCAGGGAAGGCTTTCCAGTGTTTTATGTTGACCATTCAAATACAGGTTTTGTTGCTCCTCTTGATCTTCTTTGCTCCACCAAGGAGCTACGACAGGATCAGAATTAATGAATGATTGAAGCTGCTTTAATATATTCGTGTTTGGGGCGAAGTATAATATGGCATTATTGATATATTTACTATCTTCCCATCCAAATAAGACATCACAATCAAACTGAATCTGCTTTATGAAATACACATCAGCATCAACCCAAATACCTTTACCAAGGCGAAGTAGTTCATATCTAAAAATATTTGCCCCTAATGCATAACTACCGTTTTCTCTATACTGAATCATATGCTGCCTTGGCAAGATTTTATTTGCATCTTGCACCTCAATTCCGTCTGGGATATTTTTAACCTCTTCATAGGTGTATAGACGCACTTTATGTCCAACATTAAGAGCAGACGTTAAACAAACCTGCTCAACATAGCCAAGTGAACCGTCAACCCAAAGAGTATTAAGAGTCGTGTCTAACATGATTTAGCCTTGCTTGATGTTTCTTTGTGAAATTAACGCTTTAAAGTGATTTACGGAAAAATCATTTTCTATTACTTCCTCTAATGCGAAAAAAGTGGTTGCATCTGCTAAAAGATGTTTTTTCGACACAGTATTTTTCCCATGATCTACACAGACACTTGTACTGAACTTATCTAGTTGCCCAATTCGCAGCGTCCATTTCTTTGTGAAGCCAACCTCTTCTCCTGAAAAGTCAGTATCAAGAAAACTTGTCTTATCTAAAAGAGATCTGTGAAACGCCCATGTTCCAAGAGTTGCATGATTGTTTGAAAAGGGACCTGCAACATACGCTTGCCCAATCTCAAGATCCAACACAAACATTTCAGATGAACCTACAAGGTCACAATCTGGATTGATTTCTAAGAATTCAATAGACCTTTTGATCCTGTTTTGGAAAGCGTAGTTATCATCGTCAAAATAAAATATAAATTCTCCATTCGTTAAACTATTTGCGAAATTCCTCTTTTTCCCAAGAGGGATGTGCTTAGTAGTATAGTGATAGACTAAGTTTGGAAAATCGCTTACGAGTGAGAATGCAGACTGATCTCCATCATCAACGATCACCCATTCTATCAATCCTTTGTCATAATCTAAGCATTCAATGTTGTGCCTTAAATGCTTAATAAAAAAAGGTCTATTTTTAGTTACGGTTACTATAGATATAGTCTTATCCATTTTCAAGAATCATAGTTGCTAAAGGAACGTAGTGATCTTTATATGTAATAGCTACATTACACATATTCTGTGCAGCCAGTTCAGAGCCGCGCACATCATATCGAATAGCTTGATCATGCATTGGGAATATTGGAAAGCCTCGATCTTTTATGACCCACTCAAATTTCGTCAGATTGATATCAGATGAAATAAGATACTCCATTTCTTCTCCTAGAGAGTGGTATTTTGATTTAAATAAGTAGCTCTTTAGTTCTTCCTCCTTTTCTGTAAGTGAGATGCAAACTGAATTAATCTTCAAACTCTCAGGCGGATTCTGTATGACAGTATTACCAGTCAAATCTTGATATACCAAGGGAATTTCAAAGACAGTTGATGATAAGTTTAATGACTTGACAATAGGGTAAGTCATATCATGAGTAGGATTATAAAATTCCACTGCATCACAGAAGATGTAGCGAGGAACTTCATACGATAGCTCGGTTCTTATATATCTAGAGATACTTTCAAAATACTTGCAATCCGAGCTTGCGATCGCTTCATAGAAGCTGTCTTCGCTAAGATTCATAAACACAACATTATCAGCTAGACCAAGACTGTTCAAAACATCACGAGTTTCATTACATCGCTTTTCTCCGCCACCATCAGTGATATAGATAATCCGATATGGATTTAAACGAGTGATAAGGCCTATCGAAGCTAGTTCGTGGTTCGGATGACTGAAAATGAATGCCGTAGGCTGATGCTTGTGAGAAATCATTAATCCATCAATCATTGAAGTGACCTATACACTGATATTCAAATATGTTGAGCAGTGAAGCCAATGGAATATATTTTCACTGCTCAACTAGCACTACTTCATTCCAACGCCCTTTTTCAATCTTAGCTGTTACCCAAAGTGCTGACTTCAAGAATGCAATTACCTGAAGCATCAAACTTTAGAATCCCGTCAGCTAAAGCATTAACTTCAAGAATGCAATTACCTGAAGCGTCAAACTTTAGAATTCCGTCAGCTAAATTACCAAATCCAGACTCCTCAAAGATCTCTGGCTTGTTTTGCAAATTTTCTGTTTTACCTTTTTGCATAGTCTGCATAGACGTACTCCTTTGGTTTTTGGAACCTTAATAAAGAAAAATATAATTATATAATTATATTCTGATTTCGTCAAGACGTTTAGCTGCAAAAGATTGAACTTGTTTGTTGCTATTTCTTAACTCCGAAAATAAATAACTTTTATATATAGTTAGAAAGTGATCTTCAAACTCTAAAGCCTTTCTGCAAAGGCTCCTCAAATGCATCCGCTCCTTTCTTTGTTGAGGAATTAGGTAAACCCACTGGTTAACACATTTTTCATTAACTTCTTCTATAAGCTCCATCCATTCGTCGTTAATATATTTTCTGTACAATTGAACACAATCTTTTTTTGTATGAATATATATAGTAGCCTTCAGAGCTACAATGGCAACCGCAGCCCACATAACATTTTGAACAAGAGATCTTACGCTATCAACTTCAACACCATCAATTGTTCGTTCCTGTCGTAGTCCATAGCCATAAAATTCATTGTCAGCTTGATGATAGTCTGCTGAATGAATTAAGCACTCAACCTGAGAATGAACAAGAGAATAAAAGTAGTACACATCATGCATACACTTTCGTATATATGCATCCATACTTGGAAGTGGGATCTTTTCACGAATGTCCTTTCCTAGAAGTAACTTGCTTGAACTCTTAATAGAGACTTGAATCGCAACTTGGCTTTTGGGAATTCCAGTATCACTGTCGCTTAATAGTTGTGCTTCAGAGCGAGCAATAGCATCTAGCCTTGCAGATCCGATCAAACTAAGTTGCCTACATAGCTGTCGCGCTTTCTCTTCTTCCTCGTAACTTGTAAAGTCTTCTTTGAATATAAAGACAACATCAACATCGCTCGTAGAAACAGCCGTGCCGTGAGCATAGCTGCCTCTCAGATAACATGCTTGGACTCGATCGGGAAACACTGTTTCAAAAACATCAGTTACGCCTTTTAGGATTCTATCGATCTGTTGATTTTCCGTTAAGTACTGAAGCATGATTTATACTCATGTTTTAAATCGAGGTGGTAGAGGCGTTATAAGTCCATTAGATTAGTAAGGAGCTTTAGGTTGGGTTTCGCCTTGCTCAACCCAACAGCCTAAATTGCTCACCAGCTAGGTTTCAGATACTGTTAATGCTACAAGTATTTATGCCGCCCTACTCACTAGATTTTATTCGATTACCTGCTTCGAGCGCGGGTCCGCCAACGACAATGCTTCGATCGTGACAGAACCGCCTTCTATTGCCTGAATCCGTAAATCGTAGCCGAGCAGTAGTTGCATCCCAATCAACGGAACTGTTTCTGATTCATTGATATAAATCTCACGATACTGGCCGTCCCAAATCACAAGTCCGATGTAAACTTCAAACGTGCAAAAAGTCCCATCACCTAATGTCGCACTATCTCGACCCTCCCAACTAAACCCCAGTGTTGAAATTATATCAGATGGTAAGGTGAGAAAACCTGAAAAACCTGTATCGATTACAGTATCTACCATCTGAGTTATATCATTGTTTTTGACCGCGATTGCCAACGTCGCTTCGCACCTTTGATTCACACGACCTTGCATCATGGCTTTGTTCTCAAGCTCCGTGCTCCAAAATGATCGACGGCTGAATGACCAATCCGAACGAACCAAGTCTGAGCATCGGGTACTCTTGACGAGAGATGTCTTGATGCTGTCAACAAGTCATCTGCTATCTCAAAGGCTCCGGTTTCGATATCGATCGCGACAATCTTGCCATGATTGCCTTCTTCAGCTTGCGATCGAATCTGTGAATCATAAAGTGCATCGCCGCGTTGGGCAAACTCTTCCTTGCTATATCGGGGTTGTCGAACTGTCATAGACTTGACCTTATTTCACCGCTGCTCCTACATTTTAACTCGTTCGCGGAGCGTCCGCTTTGCGGAATCGGTAGGCACAGAAACTTTCCGCCGATTTCTAGGGAATAGGTATGATATCCAAAAAGTTTCACAGATATCACCCCAAATCGGGATATTATCTGTCACTTGCTTATGCAGCCGTTGATTTGGCAATTTTTGTAAGCAACCTCAACGCCTCATTCACCGCAGCCGAATCTTGAAATACTTCTGCCACATCTGGTTCAAGCACTATGATATTGGTGGATTGCTTGTACGCTTCAAAATACCTACCGCGAACACCACCTGAAAAGTCATATTCCGGTCTCATCTCATCATTAACGGTTGTTTCAGGTTCCTGACTCATAACTTCTTCTCTACGTTGAGATCCGAATAGATTTTAACTGAGATTCAATAAAGTTTGGATTGTCACTAAGCCACCCTTAATTGTATCTACTTGCAATCGATATCCTTTGAGTAAACCCATGCCTAATAACGGTTCTGTTTCTGCTGCATCGACTTCTATTTCTCGCAACTGTCCGTTCCACAAGATTTCTGCATTGTAGACATCAAATACTGTTTCGCTGCCATCGCCTAACGTCGCACGGTCTCGATAACTCCATTGTAGTTCGAGTTCCATAATAATAGCGGTTGGAAGGCTCAAGAAGCCTGTAAACCCTGTATCGATGACAGCATCAATAGCTTTGAAACTGCTGCTATTTTTCACGCCAACAGAAATTATCGCCTCATAATTTTCATTGACGTATCCTTGCATCATAGAGCGTCTTTCAAGCTGCGTGCGCCAAATCGACGAACGGCACGATAGCCAATCCGAATGACCCAAGGTTGAGCATCTGGCAACCGCTCGTAGAGTTGTCGAGTTGCGATCGTCGGATCGTCGGCTAGTTCAAAATCTCCAGTTTCGATGTCGATCGCGACAATTCTACCACGATCGCTCTGTTCATCGATTTGCGATCGAATCTGTGACTCATAAAGTGCATCACCGCGCTGGGCAAACTCTTCCTTGCTATATCGGGGCTGTCGAACTGTCATGGGCTTGACCTCACTACGACTTTATCCTTCTATTTTAGCTTGAGGCGGCGATTACCTCTCGGCGTTTTTTCTCTGATTGACGCTTATTAAACAGTGGCTATCTTACTAAGTTCAACACGACCACCCTCAAATACTTGCACTATTAACTGTTGGCGAAGCCTACCGGAGGTAATAGCCTTCCATCAACGACATGCCGACAAGTGGTTCTGAATCAGCTTCATCGATTGGGATTGTGAGCAGATTTCCATCCCAAACTAAAACTGCTTCATAGACATTAAAAACACATTCACTGCCATCACCAAGAATAGCCCTACCTCTTCTCTTCCATTTCAGATTCAGTTGAGAAATCAAATCTGGGGGTAGTGATAGCCAGCCATTGAAGCCAGTATCTACAATGGCATCTTGGGTGTAAATATTACCATCAGAATCATAAAGTGAAATTGAAATAATCGGCTCAAACTCCTCATTAACAATCCCAGTTATCATGTCGATTTCTTCGTGCGTCCACCAAATCTACGAACATGGCGGGAACCAATCCGAACCATCCAGATTTGAGCATCAGGGTGACTGACTTCCAGGCGATCGCAAGCAGCAATTTCACTCGTATCAACTTCAAAGGCTCCGGTTTCAAGATCGATCGCGACAATCTTGCCGCGATCTGCTTCTTCGACTTGCGTTGGCGTAGCCTACCGGAGGTAATCGAATCTGTGACTCATAAAGTGCATCACCGCGCTTGGCAAACTCTTCCTTGCTATATCGGGGCTGTCGAATTGCCATAAAATTGACCTCATTTCAACGCTGCTCCTACATTTTAACTCGATTGTGCGGTGGTTTATCGGTCGAAGTTGACAGTATCGATCGAGTGAATATTTACTTTTTAGAATTATTGCCAAGTTCAGAAAAATCTTTTTGCAGATTCTTTAAGTCCTGCTCGGATGAATCTTCCACATCAATAATTTCATTACGGGCGGCATCAATCGCTCGGATTAATTCATCCAATTTAATTTGAACTGCTTTAGCATCACGGTTCTGTGAGTTCTGAATTAGGAAAACCATTAGAAATGTGATAATCGTTGTCCCAGTGTTGATAACTAGCTGCCACGTATCAGAAAATTTGAAAAATGGGCCTAAACTTGCCCAAATCACAATTACAGACACTGCTGCTAATGATGCAAAGGGAGATCCAACTGCTTCGGATGTGTTGCGGGCAATTTGGTAGAATAAACTTTGTTTAGGTTGCTGTTTTCGCATCAGATAATACCCTCGCTTTTAAAGTTGAACAAGCTTAAAAATTAGATCGATCGAGCTGATTGGAAGAGGATGTTTTCCAAGTCCATTTTGCTACCAATATGCCCTAGAAGATCTGAGTGGGTTGATTTACCCCCCCTTGCCAAGCAGGGCTGTTTCATTCCCTTTGGAAATGAATTTGTCAATCCCCTAAGCAATTCTCCAAGGAGAGGCTACGCCAACGATTTTCAGATGAATGTGGTTATTTCTTGGGATGAAATCGCCCTTTATTCGATCGAAATCAATTGCTTTTCATCTTGACAACCTAAGCCTGGTAAGGATCGGAGGTTGTGTTCTAACCGCTCTGGCGGTTGCTATACTTTCAATTTGGCAGTTTCTATGGGTTGGAGGGGTTTTGATAAAGCTAGTTTTAATTGGTTCTGGAGATCGATCTCGTGAACGCCAATCAGGTTCGGGAGCACGATATCGGCGGCTCCAACGCGAGTCGTGGGGCCGATGCCGTTGGCGTTGGCGAAGCCTTTGCCTTAGCAAAAGCCTCTCGAAACGAGAATCGATGGCATACATATCGGCGGTGTCGATGAACTTGCCACCAGCATCGACGTAGGCATGAAAGATCGACTCAGAGAAATTATCGCGTTGGGTGCCGAAAGTCATGGTGCCGAGGGCAAGTGGACTGAAAATCAGTCCCGATCGACAGAGGGTGCCGCAGGAGGTAAGATTCATTTTAGGTGTAGCCATATTTCTTGATGAACCAAGTTTTGACAAATTGAGTCAGGGTACAATAACAGATCAGAATGCCAGCCAACCAGAGGAAATAAACGGCTGGCAGGGGTACAAATCCCAAACTAGACGCAAGTGGTGAAAATGGTAGATACATCCCGATACTCATCACAGTCGCGGTAATCAGCAGCATCGGTAAAGAAGCTCGACTCTGGAAAAAAGGTACCTTCGCTGTCCGAATTACGTGGACGATGAGGGTTTGAGTCATCAGGCTTTCGACGAACCAACCTGTTTGAAATAAGGCTTGATGCTCCACAGTTGTCGCTCCAAATACAAACCACATGAGGGCATAAGTGGCATAGTCAAAAATAGAGCTAATCGGGCCAATAAAAATCATAAACCGTTGAATATTTTCAATTTTCCACTGAGGGGGCTTGACTAGATCTTCTTTGTCTACGTTGTCAAAGGGAATACCTGTTTGGGAAAAATCATAGAGGAGATTATTAATTAAAATCTGGACTGGCTGCATCGGTAAAAATGGCAGTATTGCACTCGCACCCAAAACGCTAAACATATTTCCGAAGTTAGAGCTAGTACCCATTCTGATGTACTTAACTATATTTGAAAAAGTCTGGCGGCCGATCGTGACTCCAGATTCTAGGACTAATAAGTTTTTTTCGAGTAAAATGATATCTGCTGATTCTTTAGCAACATCAGCCGCAGTATCGACTGAAATTCCGACATCTGCCTCTCGTAAAGCAGCCGCATCATTAATACCATCGCCCATATATCCAACAATGTTGCCTGACTTTCTTAATACCTGAATAATCTTGGCTTTTTGGGTGGGCGAGAACTTAGCAAAAATAGTCGTGGTTTTAGCAACTTCAGCTAATTTATCATCGGCTAAAGATTCAATATCGCTACCTAATAAAACATTGTGAACTGGTAAGCCCACATCTCGACAGATTTTCTGAGTAATAATTTCATTGTCTCCTGTTAAAATCTTGACATCAACTCCATTGCGCTTGAGAGCTTTGAGAGCTTGAGCGGCGGAATCTTTGGGTGGATCGAGAAAGGCAATATTACCTAATAAAATCAGATCGCTTTCATCAGCGATCGCACAGTGAGCTTGTTCGATTGGAATCGTTTTATAGGCTACTGCAATCACCCGTAGCCCATCGGAATTGAGCTTTTGTTGTAAATCGGCAACTCTAGTATGAACTGACTCATCGATCGGCAAAATCTTGTCATCAACTTTGAGTTGAGTGCAGACTTTGAGGACTTCTTCGACTGCACCTTTGCAGATCAAAACATGGTCTTTGCCCGTTTCGGCGATAATTACCGACATCCTTCGCCGCACAAAGTCAAATGGAACCTCATCAAATTTGTGGTAGTCTCTGTCGATATCTAAAGATGCAAGTTCTAGTTTGCGTTCTAATACCGCGACATCCAATAGATTTTTTAATCCAGTCTGGTAGAAGCTATTGAGATAGGCATATTTGAGTACATCCAAGCTTTCTTTTCCATAGGGATCTAGATGTCTTTGTAAAACAATCTTATCTTGGGTCAGAGTTCCCGTCTTGTCGGTACAGAGAATATTCATCGAGCCAAAATCTTGAATCGCATCGATGTTTTTGACAATTACTTTTTTGTCAGACATGGCGATCGCCCCTTTTGCCAAATTTGCCGTGACAATTACAGGCAACATTTCAGGAGCCAATCCCACTGCGACGGACAAAGCGAAGGTGAACGCCTCTACCCAATTATGTTTGACGATGCCATTAATTAGAAATACGAGTGGAGCCATAACTAGCATGAACCGTAATAGCAGAGTGGTCACACTATTTACGGCTTTATCAAAACTGGTGCGAACTCGATCGCCACCGAGGGTTTTCGCTATTGATGCGAGATAAGTATGACTGCCAGTTTCCGCGACCACAGCGGTGCCCGAACCACTAACTACTGTTGTCCCCATAAAGCAAAGATTGAGCAGCTCCAGGGGGTTTTTCTCCTGCTTGTCGGTGAGATCTACGTGCTTTTCGACGGGGAGAGATTCACCTGTCAGTGTGGATTGCCCTAGAAATAAATCTTTGGCTACAATTAGCCGAATATCGGCGGGAATCATATCTCCGGCTGAGAGAAATACAATATCCCCAGGTACCAATAATTTGACGGGAATTTCTGTTCCGGCGATGCCTTGTTGCTCTTTTTGGGTGGTATTAGTATTACCTTGACGACTCACTGCGGCGGTGATACTGACCATTTCCCGCAGCTTCTCAGCCGCTTTGTTCGACTGAAATTCTTGGGAAAAACGTAAGAGTCCCCCGAAAACTACCATCATAAAAATGATAAAAGCAGCGGTAGGACTCCCAGTTAATAATGAAATTGTTCCCAAGGCAATTAGTAGCAGTGAAAGGGGATTGGTCATCGTTCTGAGTAGTTGGATATACCACTTGCTCGGCTTTTCGCGGGCGATTTCATTTAGCCCAGATTTGGCCAACCGCCGCTTGGCTTCAGTTTCAGTTAACCCTTCTAAAGTCGTATCGAATAGTTTTAGAACTCCATCTACGTCCTTTTGAGCGATATCGATGAGCGCGTTAGATGAATCTTGAGAATTGGTATTCTCGAATGGGGAATTTTGTGGATTCATTGGGGTAAAACTCATTTAAACGCTTTAGTTTCAGTTGCTCCAAGGGAAAATCGACTCAAGCGGCTTGCTTTACCCAGTCATGCGCGCGCAAATAGGATTCAAAGTCAGTTGGAGCGGGCAAATCGCGTTTCAACTGGGCCAAATCTGCGCCGTAACCGACGTTCTCGAACCAGCGATACATTGCGGTCATTTCCGCCCCAGCTTGCTGCTCGAACGCCTCAAACGGTATTTGTTGGTAGGCGACATTTTTGCCTAAAACGCGGGTAAATGCTGCTGCAACTTCTGGCATCGTCATCTCCCCGCTGGCGACTTCGATTTCGCGATTGGCAAAATCTGTGAACCGAGCGAATACATCGGCGACCATTTCGCCATAATCTTCTTCGGATAGCTGTTGTAATTTGGTATCGGGGCTGAGTGGTTGGGAGAGCGTTCCGGTTTCAACGATCGATCGCATTGCGTCATAGTTAAAAAAGAAGAACACCGGACGCAAAATCGTGTAGGTTAAGCCACTAGCGCGGAGATATTCTTCGATTTGAAACTTGCTATCGAAATGTGGGACTCCAGTTTTGCGTTCCGCGCTACCTACCGAACTGTAGACAAAATGCTCGATCCCCAACGCTTTGGCAACGTCTACGAGAGCCTTGCCCTCACGGATTTCGGCTTCGATGCCATCATTGAGTCCCTGCATCGAAAAAACGCCATAAACACCTTGTAAAGCGTGTTCGAGTGACGATCGCCGATCGAGATCGCCGACGAAGAGTTCTGCACCCAATCGTTTGAGGGCGATCGCCGAGTGCTGATGTTTGTCACGCACCAAAGCACGAACCTGGAAGTTGCCGCGTTTTAACAAATGATGAGCCACCGCGTTACCTTGATGTCCAGTTGCGCCAGTCACGAGAATTGTCCGATTTGAATTTTCCATGTTATTTTCTGCAATTGTTAGTGAACTTTTGATGTGTGAGTCGAGATCTAATTAACTGAGGATTTGTTGGAGTTCGATAATATTACAAAGTTTCCAAGACTTCTGACTTGAGAAATCTGACTTTTTCCAGTCGGGCATACTTATCGGCTTCAGAGCGATAGCCAGCCGCACAAGCTACAACTGTCCTCAAACCTTTTGCTGCCAATCCCAACACTCGTTGGCGTAGCCTACCGTAGATAATCGTAATTGACAGGCTCGATTCCTTCCATCGGGCAGGTGTCCACACCAAGTAGTGCGGCACTGGTCATAAAGTTACCAAGGGCGCGCCATTTAAGATGTTCTAATAAGTCTGTTGTAGCGATGTGGTTCATAAAAGACTCCTTGAAGATAAATTTTTCGTCAACGCTTGGCATAGGCGATTAATGAAACGCCCACAAACACAATTGCAACTCCGCCAATTCGCGTCGGACTGGCTGGATATTTTGTTAACCCAAGTGCGCCATAGTTGTCGAGAACCAGTGCGGCGACCATTTGCCCTGCGAAGGTTAGGGCAAGTGTAAATGTGGCTCCGATTTTCACAGTCGCGACAATAGTTGACCAAACATACAATGTTCCCAAACAGCCCCCAACCCACATCCACCAAGAGCTTTGACTTATGGCCGCCGAAGTTGGCAGCGGATACCGTGCGACAAGGCAGATAAAGAGTGCTGTCAGCGTTCCCACGAGATACGAAACAAATGTAACTTGCATTGGATCGCCGACATAGCGACGCAACAACGTGTTGAGCGCAACTTGAATCGGGATGAAAGCACCACCAATAAGTGCTGCTAACAGGTAAATCGTTCTTTCGTTCATGTTGGAACTTTTATTGTTAGTTTTTTTAATTTATTGGTGAATTTTTACTAGCAAAATATTCTCAAACTTTCGCTGCAACCTGACGATTAGACTTGCGTCCTAGTTTAATAACTTCAGCTTTAGCTGCAATTAGTTGTGCCTGAGATTCTTGTAGTCCGATCGATGCCGAACTCTGTTGCAATTGCATTAGCTTGTGGGCAGATTTAGCCGTGTTTAATTGTTGGCGACTAACTTTACCTTGTCGATGCAAGATTTTAGTATTGTTGTGTTTGGATTGAAATTTGGTTGAGTTAATTCGCGATTGAACTAACTGTGCTTGCGATCGCGAAACTGCTACTCCTGCTTCTTTGACGGCAATTTGAGTGGGATGAAGTCGAACTTGTCGATCTTCCTTGACATCCACACCAGCGGTGGTGCTGAGATCCAATCGCTCTGAAGTTGGATCGCTACTCACAGTTGGCGGTACTATCGGCAAATCTACGATCCGATTGCCGTTGCTGGTTGACAAGCCGATCGCTCCAGCTATTACAAGTCTAACAACGCCTAATCCAGCAATCGCTCGCGTAGCGTCCCCTTTGGCGAATCGCGTTAGCGCAGCCTCTACCTCCGCAAAAGCATGAGCTTTACCCAATCGCCATAATCTCAATGGTATATTCACAGTTTTCCCTCCGGTTCGACTGGTTGGAGTTTAACTAATGTTTTTGTCCCAGCAGCATCACTAATCCAAACTGCTAGCATCCGTCCGCTTTCACTTTGTCCAGTTAAGACTTCCGTTGGTGCATCGACGGTGTGAGCGTAAGTGACTTCATTTTTACCTGTTTCAATTACCAGATCGTTGCCCTTGCCAGGTCTGTCATAAATCATCGCCATCAACGGCGCATTCTGAATCAATTCTTCATCACCAAATTCATCAGTGATGACTTCAATTGAGATATGTCGCCCCCGATTGCCGTTAGAAAGCTGGTCGAAGAATTCACCCCAACTTTCATGAGGAACAGACTTAGTTATTTCAATTTTATTTTGCATAAAAATCCTCGTAAAAAATAGTTTTTTGATTCTCGTTCTGACTTGAATTGAAAGCGTTATTGTGAAAACTCAAACCATTTCACAGTGAGTTGATTATCCACAGAAGATACTCCTGGCGCAGCCCAAGCAGCACGTTCGGCTTCTTCTCGCTCTGCCAAATTCCGCACATTGCCAATGAGTTCCACATTGCCACCATTCGTCTCAACATGGATCTTGTTAGCATCTACTACAGCACTACGCTTGAATGCCGACTTAATCGCTCTTTCGACTTCTGCTGGCTTCACTGTGGGTGCGTTCATGTGAATCGGCTGCACCAAAGAAAGCCGATTAGACACTCCTTTGACACCCGACAGGTGCCGCACTACGTCTCCAGCGAGGGTTTTCTGGTGCCATTCTTCTACCTCGCCTTCTAGCTCGATCCAGCCTTCACGGGCGGTAACTCGAATCGTTCCTGGTGGAATCAATGTAGACCAATCGATCTGATGTGTAGCAGCGGTGGCAAGATCTCCGTCTGTGCGGTGAAAAGAGTGTGGTAGCTGGATTTCGATATCATCGGCAATCGCCTTTACCCCTGCAACCCGCTTCACCGCTTGTACAGCTTCCAATTTCTCGACATAGCTACTCACATAACCATTGAGCGTCACCGTACCATTTTTGACCAAGACACCGATGTCTGTGACTTTGACAATCGGCTCGTATTTGAGTTCGGCAAGTACGTCATCTTTTAGTTCTAGATCGGTTTTTTCTAAGGTGTCATTCATGTTATTTACGGTTAGTTATTAGTTGTGATTTTAGATCTATATTTAAGTTCATTGACGAAATTTAGTACCGTCAAGGCGATTGCCAGTGCCCAGCCAGTCATCGCAATTTGGGGTGTGTTTGCTTGCCGGATAGAAATCGCCACCAATGCCCAGACAATTACCAGCACATAGGCAGTATCATGGCGTTGAATACTAATCACCATCGCAATTATGCTGGCTGTCGCCATCACCACGATCGTCCATGCACTCGGCGCAATCCCCCAACCGTCCCACTTGAGGCTGTACAATCCGATCGCTACATTGACGATCGTCGCAACGCTAATCCAGCCGAGATAGATCGAAATCGGCAGATGAATAAACCAACGTTCTTGCCGCCCCACACGCTCCCTTCCAATTCCCAACCGCTGATACATGACCATCAGCGGTACCAAAATCCCCAGCATTGCCAGATTGGATAATGGGAATAGGCGATCGAGAAAAAGATAAATCCAGACGCATTGAGCGATACAGGCGATCGCCAGGAGATACCCACTCCGCCGCAAACGAGGATTTTCTCGCTGACTAGGCTGAAGTTGATAAATCCCAAAAGCAATTAAACCGATATAAATCAATCCCCAAATTGCAAACGCATAGTTGGCGGGAATAATCTGAACGGAGGCAAATAGAGTATTAGAAAGATTGCCAACGCTCACCCCATTGAGTGGAAAGACATTGGATAAAGTATTAATTGCAATACTCCCCAGCACGGCGGCGAGAGTCGTTACCTGTCGTTGGCGATCTTCTGGCTCGGAACGTTGGTTAGATGTCATGGCTTTCCATCATACGGCTGGGGATCTTTTTTGGGCTTGCTCCTGCGCCCTGCCCTTGCCAAGGCTACCGTGTATACATGAGTTCAGTTTTGATGGGTTTACCCCCCCAACCCCCCTTGGAAAGCCCGCATCCAAGGGGAGGGCTGGGGTGGGGTAAAAAGACTCCGCATCAAATCAATCAGACTTGTGTATACACCGTAGCTTGCCAAGGGGAGGGCTGGGGCGATGCACTGTTGGCGTTAGCCTGCCGTAGGCATAGTGAGGGGTAAACAACCTACGCAGCAATTCCAATAACTTGCTGGTACGCTAACGCGAGACAAGACATTGCCGCTCCTCTGCGAACAGAATGCAAAGTCCGCCTACGCGGACTAGTTTATTAGTCCGCGTAGGCAGACTTTGCAACATTAGCCACGATTAAAATCGTAGGCATTCTATGTGTAACTACTTGAGCTGTTTTTTGGAATTTCCATTCGCGGCTTCGGCATCCATCCGGCTGCAAATTGCCGTTAGGGTTGCTGCTTCGGCTTCTTCCATCATTGCCATTGCCAAGTAGACAGATGTAGCCGCATAGTCTTCAGCTTTTTCGGCGCGATGTTGAAGTTTTTTAACCTCACGACTCGCTTTCCACTCATCGACATTCGATTGCACCTCAGCTTCTTTTTCCTCAAATTGCATTTTGAGCTTCGCTCGGTAATCGTCGAATTCTTGTTTCTTAGCTGTTAGACTAGCTTTAGCTTCGTCGAGCTTCAATTGAATCTCAGCTTGATTTTTTTTCGTGGCAGATTTGATACTTTTATTGAGCGATTTCGCCCGGTCTTCAACTGCTTCTAGATTGTCATGCAGTTGAGTTGTGAAGTTGTCGATTGCAGTGCTCATCGTGTTTTAGCCAATTTACTAAATTTACAAAACCTGTCATTAGCGTTGTCATCGGCTGAAAAATTGCGCTATCACAGCAAGTTTAGACCGAACGCATCGCAGATAAAAATTCACAACTACCAATGGATGTTGATTCTAGGATTTCGTTTGTGGCGGTTTTGCTCTCAAACTGCTGTAAGTTGCCATCTGCGATCGACTACTCCGAGATCGGGCGGCAACTAAAATAGCTATAGGGTGAATTTACAATGCGAATTTATTACCTCTCATCTTAAACTAAGATTGTGAAGATGGCGTGAGTACAGCATTTACGATCGACCGTTATTTAACCTCATTATCTTAATCTTTAATTCATTTTTCACAGCTTTCAACTGCCCCACATAATCAAAATATCTAATCTTTTCATCTACATATAGACAGAGATTAATTTCGATTTTTCAATATGATTCAGTCAAAAGGGGTAGGTGAAAAATGAACACAATCAAAAAAAGATCCCACATGATGGGATCTTTTTTGGCCAATAACTTAATAGATTTTAATCTATGCAAACGGAATCCGCTCTCGTTTGCTTTCGACTGAGGAAATAGACTCCAAGCTCACGCCAATTATAAGAAGAGACTCGATCTGGAACTAAACCCAATAGTAGTCATATCATCATATTTCAATCTAGAGGGAACTAAAACTCCACAATGTTCGTCTACAATTATAGATAAATAGAAGCATGAGGAGAGTTAATGATGTCTCTAAACCAAGCTCGCATCGTGACGACTATCTTGACTGCATTGGTGCTAGTTGCCGAAGTAAGCACTCCCGAGTGGAATGCTAAAGCCGATCCTTCACAGCCAAAAACAACTGTATTACCAGCTACAGTTCTTACGCCTCTTCCTGAAATCAGCAAAAAAAATAATATCCCTCAGCTCCATGTGGCACTCCAGCACTTGAAAGTAGCTAAGACAGAATTACAAAATGTTGATGACAAAGATCTAGATAGTCGATCTACTGCACTCAAAGAAACCAATAAAGCGATCGCCGAAATTGAGGCGGCACTAAAATCAGATCCTAAACGATCGATGGCCAAATTATCAAAGCTGGCTGATTGTAACACCTAAATAGGTTCAACCAAAATATCGTTTCCACCGTTGGTAAGTGTCAGTAAATGGTACCGTTGAATATTGTTTAATCGATCCCCCTGCTTGGCAATCCTAATTGTCAAGCCAAGCTTCAAATCCTCAGATATTTTGTTGGGGCTGATAATCTCGACAATCTATCGCTTCTTCTGAGCAAGCAATTTGAGGATTCAGGGTACATTTTAGGTAGCAACTATTAGTAAAATATTTGCATTTATGGCAAGGTACTTGATGAAGTCTTTTGAGGTGGACAAATCCGGCTTTCCAACTTTGATAGATAGTCAAACAAGAACCGATCGATATTCCCCAAGCAATTATAAAACAAATAACAACCATTAAGTATTTTAACTCCAGACTTATATTTTAGACGATCTCGTTTCTGTAGCCTCAGCTTTGTCGATCGCATATTTCAGTGACTTTTTTTTCGACTAACTTTTGTCCTAGTTTCAACAATATTCCAAGTCTCATCCCAATGCTCGGAGATGATTTGTCTGAATCGATTTAGATGTGCTGGTGAGAAAGTTAATTTGCGACTTGGTTTAAGCTGCTTCATGAATATTATATCGCTATTTTCTTATTTTAGTTCTAAATGTATCGATCGACTAGATAATGCCATTGGCTCAATTTGCTGCCAAAATTTCTGAATATGATATCCCAGCAATTCCGAATTGAAGTGATGAAATAAATGACCACCTTCTGGCGATCGCCAAATGATATCCCCTGATTTAAAGTAGCTTCGCCAGCTAAATAATGCCGATTCTGTGATAACTGGATCGTCTTCACTACCACAAATCATTAACGGCATCTCTACCCCGCCTTGAGCTAAAGGTTCTAATTTTAATAATGAGTGATTTGATGGAGACTCAAGTAAATCTCGCTGCAATCTGACAACTAGATCCTGAATCCGACTCAAGCAAGAATCACCTAATAGATTGTGGGCGATCGATCTCAAGATGCAATCTCGACTAGAAGGTAACGTCTTTAATTGACTATAATAATATGAGTGCCAAGTAATCGCTGGTTGAGCAGCCACACTCAGTAGTGTAAGTGATAAGACTTTCCCTGGGAAAAGCCGTGCATATCCTAAAGCAATTATACCACCAATTCCATGACCGATTAAATGTACTGAGAGATTTTTATCTTCTAAATATTCACGCAATAAATCAATTGCCCCATCGATCGAACTAGATTCATCTGGCGTTTGATAGTATTCCCAGAACTCTATTTCAACCACTTTTGCTAAGTTGTGGAGTAGGCGGCGATGAAATGATTTCAGACTAGGGCTAGCACTAATCCAGATAAATTTGGAATTGTGATTCATAATAAATATAAAATATTGTACATCACCAAAAGTAATCGTTAATTGTCTGCCAATAGTAGACCAAAATTTAGTTTAGTAAGGGCGTGGAAACAGTCCCCACCCCCTTCTTGAGATTGGCTATTATTTGAAAGTCGCGAGGAATATTATCCCAAAATATCTATTTAGGCAAATTCACGTTTAACTTGAGCTACCCAAGCCTTAACTCGCTCTTCAGTAAGTTCTGCTTGATTATCTTCATCGATTGCTAACCCGACAAACTTGCCATTTTTCACTGCTTTAGATTCACTAAAATCATAACCATCTGTCGAACAATAGCCAATTGTCTTAGCACCACGAGCCGAAATTTTTTCTTCCAAAATGCCGATCGCATCCATAAAGTTATCTGCATAGCCAATTTGGTCGCCAGTGCCAAAATAAGCAACAGTTTTACCGCTAAAATCGATCGTATCTAATTCTGGGAAAAATCCCTCCCAATCACTTTGCAATTCACCAATATTCCAAGTCGGCGAGGCAATAATTAACTTTGTATACCCATCAAAGTCACTCACATCCACCTGTGCCATATCATGGAGATCGATCGCATTATTACCAAATTCATCCCGAATCATTTCAGCAATGATTTCAGTTTTTCCTGTTTGTGTACCGTAAAAAAGACCAATTTTAGACATAACTGACTCATTCAATAAAATAAAGGTAAATACATTCGCCAGGAATAACCCTGGCGATTGAATTTCAATCGATAAATCCAACTAGGATGCTACCGATTCATCAACTCCATTTAGTGCTCTTTCTACGCGGCGGAAATCAAAGCCCAATGCGCGTAAAGCGTGCCATAGATGCCCTTGAAGTAAGAAAAATGCGAGGAAGAAATGAGCATTTGCCAACCAAGCACGAGCTGTATTCCCAATTGGTAACTTGATACTGTCAGAAAAGTAAGGAGCGATTCCCAACTTCACATCTAGCACCGCACCATAAAATTCGGGTGGATAAGCAAGAGTATTGACAGCGCAGAAATAAGCAGCGACAAACCCCGCCAAAGCAATCCCACCCAAAGAGTAAGAAAGAATCGCTTCCCCTGAAAAAATCAGTACTCGTTTCGCCCAAGGCATTGGTTTGACAACAATGTGCCAAATCCCACCAGCAATTAGTAGCAAGCCAATATAAATATGCCCCCCGACTAAATCTTCGAGGTTATTTACACTCGCAAAATGAGTCTGATAACCGTAAATAATGCTAGGATCCAATGTTGGCGATGGAACTAAGCGTACATCCTGAATATTCGAGTCATACAAACCACCCCAATACATCGCTTTACCAGCGAGTAGTAGCGCACCAAAACCCAAAAACAACAGATGATGCCCTAAAATCAATCCCAATTGCTTGGTGTCATCCCAACTGAAATCAAACTTCTTAGCTTGCCCTTTGGCATCTGCGAGGCTTTCCGGTGCCTTGAAAGCATGGAATAGAGCACCCGCGCCCAAGACTGCGGAGGAAATCAGATGCACCACCCCGACAACAAACATCGGATAGGTATCAACAATTTCCCCACCTTTCCCCACACCCAAACCCAGAGTAGCTAGATGAGGTAACAGAATTAAACCCTGCTCTCCCATCGGCACACCAGATTTGTAGTGGGTAAGTTCAAATAAAGTCATTCCGCCAGCGAAAAGCATGGTAAGGGCAGCTTGGGCGACATGAGCGGAAATGAATAGCCCAGACTTCTCGGCGAAGCGGGCATTTCCCGCCCACCAGCCATATTTAACATCCGGTTTGTTGTATGCTTGCATTTTTGTGTTTAACCTCAATCAATTGTTAGTTACTTGGTGACTCCTGCCGAATCGATCGACATGAGTCGGATATCATGGAACTAAGATTTTTAATCTGTGCGTGAGACATCGGGTAAAAGTCATTACCGATGTCTTCCGCCTTCTTTCTCTGCTAGTTGGGGAGTATTGCTATTAGCACTAGTCCTTAAATAAGGATATATGTCAATAGATGACCTTGGGTCAGGCACAAGACCTTAGGGCGGGCACAAGACCGCGCCCCTACAGATTAATTGCGTAAGGGCGCGGTCTT
>JANMEL010000120.1:0-9794 GCA_031376885.1 Chamaesiphon sp. OTE_70b_metabat_96
CAAACCAATTGGGTTTAGAGGGAATCCGAACTAGAGAAGTATTCGGAAGTCTGTAAGATTGCTAGGCTTAATGGGCTATTGCACCACTTAGTTAATAGATTGATCTATCAATCCTCGTCGCTTCAGCGCGAGGTTGGTGAAATATAGTCTCACATTTCGATCGCCATATATGATGTAGCCAAAAAGCTTTTATTCTAGCAAAATAGCTTTAAATTGGGGATCGTCGATCAGTGCTTGGATTAGATCGGGATTGGCATCAATAATTGATTCCGCCAACTGAGGATAATTGTGAATTTCTTGAATCAACTTGGGCGAATCGGCAGATATTTTTTTGGTAACAGTAGCTACTAACTGGGGATTTTGGGCGATTAGGGTTTTGAGCCGATCGATTAGTTTGGGGTTATCCTGGATCAATTGCCGAATTCTGGTCATATTTGCCGAATTACCACCACCAAAGACAGGTTCACCCATAGGTGGTTCAGCACAGACTTGGAAGCTAGTACCTAAAACGAGAACCGCAGCAATGAATCCACAGGTGAGCAACTTATTCATACTAACAACCGGAACGAGTATTACATCCAATCTAGCGAACTAATTCTCGATCGACTGGGATCTCGATCGCATATTCCCGTATTAATTACTCCCAAACCTTATCGATAAGGCTTGGGAGCGATCGTATTTTATAGCAACCGCCAGGGCGGTTAGGACAGATGCAAACGCTTCCGCAAGGCGGAGGCTACGCCAACAAACCATTACTGCGTCAGCTTTTCCAAGCTGACCCCTGTCCTCTGACCTCTGACCCCTGCTATAATTACAAACCAGGAATATTCAGACCGCTGGTGAGTTTTTCCATCCGCTCGCGCATAGTCGCGGTAGACTTGTCGTAGGCATCCATCATGGCATCAAGTACCATTTGGGAAATTTCTTCTGGACTTTTACCAGCAGCATCAGCAGAAATATTGACGCGACGGGGTTCTTGATTGCCACTGAGAGTTACTGTGACAGCACCACCATCTGATTGACCTTCAATTTCCATTAGCTCCAATTCTTCTTGGAGTTTTTTAGCGTCTTCTTGTACTTGCTGGGCTTTTTTAAAGGCATCAGCGAGTTCCTTCATCTTGCCGAGACCGAAGCCACCAAATCCTTTTCCTTGAGTCATAATATTTTAAGTTTTAGTCTTTATTTCAACAATTCTCCATTTTACAGGAGTCGGGGTAGTTGAGTGTGTGGGTATCCGTCGGGGGGAAAGAATGGGATCGTCTCTTAGAAACTGGACTTTCTAGAATTACTCAATATCCAAGGGCTTCTCGCAAGAAGCCCTTAAATCTGATTTAAGAAGCTATCCCCTATTCCCTATTCCCTATCCCCTATCCCCTATCCCCTATTCCCTATCCCCTATCCCCTATTCCCTATTCCCTATTCCCTATCCTCTATCCCCTATCCCCTATCCCCTATCCCTACTGCATCCAAATAAACTGATTGAGTTTGAACGGCAATTTTGGCCCAATTGAAACGTTTTTCCAATTCCTCATAGGCATTATCTGTCAGCCATTTGGCATAGCCAGGATTTTTTAGCACCTCCAACATTCCCCAAGCGAGAGAATTACTATCCCATTTCCAAGTAACTAATCCTGTTTTGGTATGTCTGACAACTTCCGCCAATCCCCCAGCATTAGATACTACCACAGGTACCCTAGCCGCAAAACTTTCTAAAGCAACAATCCCAAACGGCTCATAAAGACTGGGAAATACCGCACAGTCAGCGATGGTTTGGAACTTATCTAGATCTTCTTCAGACATAAATCCGGTGAAATAACACTTATCCCAGATCCCCAAATCCCAAGCCTGTTGTTTTAACTTGTCAGTATTACCACCACCAATAAAGATAAACTTGACACTTCCACCCAGATCCCACAAAACTTTGGGCGCAGCATCTAAAAGTACAAATATTCCCTTCTCATAAGTCATTCTGCCCACATAATAGACGATTTGTTCGCGATCGGTCGCAAACTGACGACGAAATTCCCAAAAATTAAAATCTTTATCGCGGTGTTTTTTCTCAGGGCGAATGCCATTATAGATAATGTGGATCTTTTCCCAAGGGCAAAGGAGAATTTGTTCGACTTCTTGACGCATGTATCCGCTACAGACAATCGTTTGAGCCGCAGCTTTTACTAGGCGTTGCTCTTGACTATGGACATATTCACTATTAGGATTGTAAATCCCATTGTGTCGGCCAAATTCCGTCGCATGAATCGTCGCGACGATCGGAATCTGGAAATTTTCACTCAAAGCGATCGCCGTATCTGTTACCATCCAATCATGGGCATGAATCAGGTCAAAATCATTAATCTGTTCGAGTAATTTCGCTCCATATTTACTCATACTATAATTCATATTTCCAATCCAGTTGAAAATATCATGACTGAATCCAGCCACAGGAACCCGATGAACGTCAATTCCTTCGATGGTTTCTCTCGTTGGAGCTTGACCCGATTCAACAGTGATCAGACATATTTCATGTCCTAATAATACCAATTCTGGATACAATTCGGCCCCATGGCGAGCAATACCTCCCACAAGGCGCGGCGGAAATTCCCAGATAAAGACTAAAATTTTCATATCAAAATAAATATGGGGGTGGAATAATCTAAATGTTTAATTCAAACCACCTAAAACCATTGGCCTCCATTGAAGCGAGCATAAGGCAAAAGAATCCTAAATAGGGAATTTGCCATCAGAAAGTTGAGGAGTGTAAATATGGTATAAAAGCCAATGAATCCAGGGTTACTAAACTCGGCTCGATCGATTCCTGGCAACCCAATTAGTCTAATACTTGTCATCAAAAATACTCCCTCCCAAATTGCTCCCGCCATCTGCAATAAACCATTCCAATCACCATCCCATCGCAATCTTTGCAATTGATGATAAACCGCATCCCAGCCGATGCCAAATATACCTAAATATATCAGCGTGAATAATGTTTGTCCGGCAATAATCGTACCAGATTTAATCGCGATCGCAATCGTCATTAATAATCCAATTGTTAGTATTGATAAAACTCTAATTTGCCAACGACCGAGGAGGGTGTGTGTCATGGGTGAGGGGTCAGGGATGAGGGGTCAGGGGTGGTAGGGTGCTAGGGTGGTAGGGTAGGCGGGATTCACGATCGAACTCTTGAATGCTGAACCCTGACCCCTGAACCCTGAACCCTCACCCTGGAGACTGATTATTTAGCCATTTCCACCATTGCAGGAGGGAGTGGGATAAAACTAGGGGTTTGAGTCGGTTGGATTTGGAGATGGTAGATGTAATTGATTGTTCGGCGATCAGATTGCGGATGCTGGCAAAAGCAGCATATTGTAGACCCAAAAAACTATCGACGGGGGCATAGTAATTTCCATGAGCGATCGCTCCAGCGGCATAAACTCGACCTGATTTATTTGCCATTTCTGTCAATTCAAAGTTAATTGAAACCGTCAATCGATCGAGATGATTTAGTGGCAATTGATATTGTTTGACTAGATCTGCGAGCAATGGACTGGCTGCGATCGGTGCATCTACAGCGGTAGCGTCAATGATAAAATCTGACTCGAAGTGGATTTCTCCTTTGGCTCCTGGTTCCCAGACGGTGGTGGTAGTACCGCTACGATTGGGATTGGGTGAGACTCTTTGGACTTCTCCATAGACAATCTTGTACCATCCTTTGCTGATGCCTCCAGTAATAATTTTGTCCCAGTCAGATCGATCGAACGTCGTCACACCACCCCAATCAGCCAGCAAATATTTACGTTGATCCGGTGTGGCAGTTTCTAAGGTAAATTTATATTGTCCCCCCCAACAAGCTTTGGGCCAATTAAATTGCTGAAGTTCATAGTTATTTTCGACCCTACGTTCGGCTAGCCCGTATTTATTGCCATCAGTTTTTGGCGATCGCAATAATTGAATGACTTGAATATCTACGCCATCACTACTCCGTCGAATTGTATAGATCTTGTGCAAGATTCGGGCTGCAACTATTCCCGTGCCGCGCAATAATACGGTACCGCCATTTTTGGCTAGAGATTCATAAATATGTTCGTGAGGCTCGTAAGCATTGACAACGGTTTTGAAGTCTTGAGTGCGATCTCGATATTCTTTTAAATCTGGTAGAAATTGGAGCGCGGGATAGCCAGTCGCAATGTGTAAGTAACGGACGATCGTACACCCAAAATTATCAGTCTGACCTCTAGTATAAACGATCGCGTATCGACCATCTGTAGTCTGACGGATCGATCGCACATTAGCCACTTGGTGCATTTTACTCCAACTAATCCGCGCGGCTTCGCGATCGATCGCCCCAATTACCATTCCCGATTTGGGCGTATAAGTAGCCGCCAGATTTGGCTCGGCGAATACCTGCCACAAGTATTTCCATCCCGACCAAAATCTCCCCTTAGCTATGTCTTCTAGGGCTTCTAAGGCCGCATAACCAGGAAAACCCCACAGATTGTCAGGGCAGGCATCGCTGGGGGATCTGAGCCGATCCTGGTGCTGGATCTGACCGTTGACACACAATTGCTCGTAGCGTCCAGATGCTTTAGGATCTAGTCCTAGTACGCGAATATTTTCGCTACTTATACCCCCGACTCTGAGCAAATCTACCCAGATAAAACTCCCTAACCCACCACCAATACTCACATATTCGATTTCCTCTATGGGTAATCCGGTGGCATGGATATCTTTGGGGTCAATTTGCGATTGCCCAAAAATCGCTGGTAGACGATCCTGATTTACGGGTGGTTGAGTCAGATTTGGATCCAACCCATTGGTGATGACATTAAATCTAATTTGAGATGTTACGGCTGGAGTTGTGATGGGGAGGGCATTCCCTGGGATCGCGATCGCAATTTGGTAGTTGCCAATTTGAATATTATCGCCGGGAGAGATCGCACTGCGGGTTTGTCTGACCCCATTAACTAGCACGCCATTACTGCTACCCTGGTCGAAGATGGTCAATTGACCTTGTTCGATCGCGATTAGGGCATGATAGCGGGATACATCCAGACTATTCAAGAGCATTCTACAAACCCGCTGCCCATCCAATTCCGCAGGAAGCAGCGCAAACTCCCGCCCCAAAGCAATTGGTACACTTAACAGGGGTTCTTTACGTTCCCCTGTTGCCGGATCTTCCCATGTCAAACGGATTTGCACGATCGTTCGCCGAACTATTCAATAATCTATTTTAGCAGAGATATGTGTTACCGTCTCTAAACTCGTCCCATATTATAGCAACCGCCAGGGCGGTTAGGACAGATTCAAACGTTCAAACCATTATTGCGTCAGCTTTTCCAAACTGAACCCTGTCCCCTGTCTTGAAAAGGTGCTCTACTTGCGGAGTTCGTCCGGCCTAATCAGGTCATCTTACCAGTGAAATATCGATCGAGATTTATTTGATTTAATAATACCATGCAACACAAAATTTATCTAGTCAATTTCATCATCAGAAGAACCGAGTCTAACACCAGTGGTGATGAGAATGTTGTAATATAATGGCTAGAGCGATGGAGTAAAACTAAACTATGTTAGAGTACCGCTTTCCTGGCTATTTGCCTTCAGCCGAAGACTTACCCGACTCTGATGAAACACCAGTGGACAACGAACTGCAAGAACTGATTCCTGGACTACTCAAAGCTATCCTCCTCATCTTGTGGGAACAGCGGATGGATTGGTTATTTGCGATCGATATGGGTCTCTATATAGACCCTGACCAGCCGCCAATTGTGCCAGACGCATTTTTGAGTCTGGGCGTAGAACGCTGCTATGACGAGGAGCTACGCCCTAGTTATGTGTTATGGGACGAGCAAGTAGTACCGAGTCTCGCGATCGAAATAGTTTCGCCCACATACCGGAATGAGTACACGACAAAGCTAGAACGGTATGCAGCGATCGGCGTATTGTATTACGTCATCTATTCTTCTCGGCGGCGACGGAAACCCAAACTAGAAGTACACAAATTGATAAATGGAGTGTACCAATTACAGTCTAGCCGTCCGGTGTGGATGCCAGAAATTGGGCTGGGAATTGGCTATGAGCGGGGCAATTATGCTGGGGTAACGCGGGAATGGTTGTATTGGTACGACGAGGCGGGCAAACGTTATCCAACGCCAAACGAATGGGTTCAACAAGAGTCTCAACGTGCCCAATTAGAGTCTCAACGTGCTGCAATCGCCGAACAACGGGCGGCAGAGCTGGCCCAGCGATTGCGCGAATTGGGCGTAGATCCTGATGATCTATTTTGACTATCGCAGACAATCTTCCATCGCTGTCTCGAAGTCGCGTACTCAAGCATCGGTATCAAATAGGGGGAGATGATACTTCTGTTGTTGCAGACGAGCGCGTAACAATTGCAACTCATCGGGATAAAGAGTATGTATGTTTAAAGTTAGTTCTGAATTTCTAGGCTACTATCGATCGAGTCAATAGTACTGGACAAGGTGCTTTGATTCGTACATAATCAGAAACAGAATTGCCAAGTAATCGATCGATATCCGGTAGACTTTTGGCGATCGAGGGGCGACGATCTGGCGAACCAACCATTAACAGATCGGCATGAAATTCTTCGGCAGTCGTGCAAAGTTCTTTGCCTGGATTCCCACCTCTGACGACACATTTATAAGCAACCCCTTGTTTCTTCGCTTCATTAATGGCTGTGGCAAAAACTGGATCCTGTTCTGGTTTATCCACAGCATCGGCAGCTTTTCGGTCTGATTTAACTTGAGTGAGAATCAATTGACTACCTTTAATATCACGCAAGAAAGATAAAGCGAGATTGAGGGCGGCTTGGGCGGGAGCCAAATTATCATACCCAACCACAATTCGATTGATATGCTTGATATCCACATCATCTTTTACCAATAGCATCGATCGAGATGTCAATTGAAAAACATATTGACTGACAGAGTTGGACAAAATCGACTCGATTCGGCTCAATCCTCGCGAACCCATAATAATTAGATCGGCATTTTCTTCTTCTGCCACCTGACATACTGTATCCTTGGGTTCTCCTTGTTGCAATCTGACCTGAACTTTGGCAGGATCTAACTTGAGATACTCGATCGCATCCGCCAAAATCTTCCCACCAGCAGTAAGTTTTTCGGCCATTCTCTCAGCAGTTACTTGAGGTGCAACTACGTGCAAGACAGTCACGTCTGCTCCCTGAATAGACGGAATTTCCATCAGCATTTTGAGCATTTCTTCACATTTGCCCAATCCAGCGACGGCGATCGATATTTTTTGAATCATTGCGATAATCCCTCCTTTACTTGCGATTATTTCTATTTTGCACCGATCTGCAAAAATTATTCTGGGGATCGCAATATTAGTTAACCTCAATCTCAGCTATGGCGATCCTAAATTAAAACCTAGATCTCGACTTCCGACTCTCTGCGCCCTCCGCGTAATTCGACTTCGCTCATCACAAGCCTTTGTGGTTAAAAAATCAGAAAAATTATTCAGGATCGCCATAATAGGTTAAGATATATCACTCCTAAAAAATATTAATCGCCCATGGCTGGCATTTGAGATCGAACCTTAGTTTATGATAAAATTAGCAGCCTTAGAGAACGACGATCTCCAAGTAGTCGATGCTGTGGAGAAATTAGCCTATATTGATGTTTTGCGCGGCATCGCAATTTTGATGGTAATTGTTATTCATACGAGCCTACCCGTAAGTGGTTTGTCTGAATGGGCTATTTATATCACTCGATATGGACAAATGGGTGTACAACTTTTTTTCATGGCATCTGCATACACTCTATGTTATTCATTTGTCAATAGATCGGCTAAACAAAATCAATTCAGTTCATTTTCGCTGAGAAGATTTTTTAGGATTGCGCCGCTATATTATTTGGCGATGCTTGTATATTGGTTATTAGAGCCGATCGTCCATATTTTGTCCCTAATCGATTTACCAACCTCTGAATATAATTTTCAAAGCGTTATTAGCAATATTTTATTTATTCATGGATTTGTAATTTCGGCAAATAATAATATCGTGCCTGGGGGTTGGTCGATTGGTACTGAAATGGCTTTCTATGCTTTATTTCCGCTCTTGTTTAGACTATTTTCCTGGGCTTATAAGGAATGGGGGATAATATCTTTATATGCTTTAGTCGGGCTGTCGATATTTTTGAATGCGATCGCTCAGTTGACGATCGATCATTTTTTTGCCATCGAGATAGTCAACAATGGATTTCTGTATTTCAATCTTGTCAATCAGCTTCCGGTATTTCTGTTGGGGATGACGATCTTCTTTCATCATCAACATCACATTCCCCTCCCATTATCAATTCTCGTGCAGATCGCGCTCTTCACTGCCACAACGATCGTTGGATCGATCGCCATCTGGCAAAATCAAAATTGGATGTTTACATTTATCCCAGTCTGTTCGGGCATATCATTTTTATTGCTATTGAATATCTTCAAAGAACTAAACTACTCAAATCAATTATTAGAAAAAATTGGTAGACTCTCCTACTCGATGTATATATTCCATTTTATATTCTCCTGGTATCTAGTCGTAGGCATCATGATGTTACTCGGCAAAGGAGTATTGCCTGAATTAGTGCTATTTTGTTCTGTCGGATTAGCGATCGGCTTTAGTTACTCGATCGCCAAATTGAGTCAAAAATATATCGAGACTCCAGGCATTCAATTAGGTAAACGATTAGATCGATTAATAATCGACGAAAGTTAATGGTTTAAATTCTTCATGTGAAATAACCCAATTCTCTGCTTGGTGAAACGCTTGGCACGAGGAAACCGTCTAACGACACGTCTTCGCCTACAGCAAAGGTTTCATCCGCAATTATCAATTATCAATTATCAATTATCAATTATGACATCAGTTCAGTGCCTCGATCGCAAAGCGTCTCCTTTGGAGAATCGCCAGTTTGACAATATCGAAGCGATAATATTCGATAAAGATGGCACCTTAGAAGATTCGGGTGCATTCCTGCGAAATCTTGCCCAAAAGCGAGCGGATACGATCGATGCGATCGCACCTGGTATCGGCGCATCCTTGCTAAAATCGTTTGGAGTAAATAATAATATTCTCGATCCAGCCGGATTGCAGGCGGTGGGTAGTCGGTATGAAAATCAGCTTGTGGCGGCGGGATATATTGCCGCCACGGGTAAAAGTTGGAGCACGGCTGTAGATTTAGTCCGCCAAGCATTTGAAGCCGCCGATCGAGTGTTATGCTCTACTCCAGCAGCGATGTTTCCTGGTTGTCTAGCAAAGATCCAAACTTTAGCTAATGCCGGAATTAAGTTAGGCATTGTCTCAGCGGCGACAACCGATCGAGTAATTGAATTTGTCGAATACCACCAGCTACAATCTTACTTCCAGGTATCATTGGGTTCCGATCGTCAATTTGCCAAACCCGATCCGCGCTTATTTCTGTATGCTTGTCAAGAGTTGGGCGTAAATCCCGCTCGTGCCCTATCGATCGGTGACGGCGCAGGAGATATGATTATGGCAAGTCAAGCGGGTGCAGCGGGCTGTATCGGCATCTCCTGGAACAAATCTTCAACCCAACTTATCGGGGCAGATCTGATGATAACCGATCTGAGCCAATTACAACTAGTGGATTAATCTACCGAAGACAGCGCACCAAGCAGGGGAGGGAGCAAGAGCTACCCCTTGGCAAGGGGGGAGTTGGGGGGGTAAACCACCTCGAACCTAAGTCTAGTGGATACCCCTGTTAAGGTGAGTGTTTGTACTAAGCGGAGCGGTAAATGATAAATACTTGTGG
>JANMEL010000173.1:0-12057 GCA_031376885.1 Chamaesiphon sp. OTE_70b_metabat_96
GCGGAATTTTGGGCGATCGCGGATACTGCCGATCGCACTTATGAATTAATTGATGGAATTGCTGTTGTTAAAATGTCACCCAAATATTTTCATGCTAAGTCCACCCTATATCTAGTCAGAATTCTAGACAAGTGGAGTGAAGGGCGGGGGCGATTGGGAATCAAATGGTCGATCGATCTTACGGATGACTTTACACCTGTTCCAGACTTATTGTATATTTCATTCGATCGATTGCCCATAACTTGGGATGAAAATTCTGCTTGTCCGATCGCTCCAGAATTAGCAATTGAAATTATCTCACCTGGACAAACATTCGGTCAAATGACCCAAAAAGCTAGCCGTTATCTCGCTAGTGGTGTGCTGCGAGTATGGGTAGTCGATCCAGCCGCCAAAAGTTTGACGGCATTTTATCCTGACACTGCACCAATTACTTACACAGAAGAACAGCTAATTACCGATCCTTTATTTCCCGACTTATCGATCGTTACTAATCAGTTGTTTTAAGCATCAGTACCCACAGCGATGGTTAAAATGTTGACTCAATCTATTGACTCAGCAGAGGCTACTGTTGATGCTGGTGAAGCAAGCGTTAATGTATTTTAACCGAGCGTAGGTTTGATTTGTTGTGAGAGTGTTAGAATTGAATTTAATTCAATTTTCTCACGCTGCATTATGAGCACGACCCCGCAAAGCGAACGCTCCGCCATCGACACGATCGTTCGGGAACTAGAGCAAATTCCCGAACCCATGCAACTGAGCGTTTTAGACTTTATTCGCTCCCTTCGTAGTATTAATGTAGCCAAAACCCAATCTGAACCAAGAGTAGAACTAGAGCATCATTTAGGGAAACGCCGCACGACATCACCCCGAATAGCTGGTAGAGGCAAAACGTTGGGAGATATTGTGAGTCCAGTCGTTGATGAACAGGACTGGGAATGTCTGAAATAATTGTACTATATACTCATATCATCTTCAAGATAATCAAATAGAGTTTGGCGCAGCACTCGAGTATCCATAAATCTTGAAATACCTGGAACGCTAAGACATATCCCCGACTTCTTCAAGAAGTCGGGGATATAGCTAGTTCTAAAAAGTCCAGTTTTTAAGCATTCTTAGGATACTAAGATACGATTTATCGCATCGTCACAAATTCTTCTGCTGAACTTGGATGAATGCCGACGGTGGCATCAAAATCGGCTTTGGTTGCACCCATTTTAACGGCGATCGCGACACCTTGGATGATTTCTGCTGCATGATCTCCGACCATATGTGCGCCGACAACTCGATCGGTATCGGTACATACGACCAGTTTCATCAGGGTTTTTTCCTGTTTATTTGGCAATACATAATACATCGGTCGAAAACTACTCCGATAGATTTTAATTGCGTCGCCGTGCATTTCCCGCGCTTCTTCTTCGGTTAAGCCGACGGTTGCAGCTTCGGGGGTGGTAAAGATCGCTGTTGGAATGTCCGCATAGTTCATCTGACGCGGTTTATTCCCATACATTGTATCGGCAAAAGCGCGACCTTCACCGATCGCCACTGGTGTCAGTTGAATCTTGTCAGTACAGTCGCCGACGGCGTAAATATTCTCTACATTCGTCTGACTATTGGCATCGATTAGGATTGCCCCATTATGGGTTTTGACATCGACATTTTCTAGTCCCAAATCATAGGTATTTGGTTTTCGTCCCAATGCTGCTAAACTTACCGCATCGGCAAGAATAGTTGATTCGCCATCTTTGGTAGTGACGGTGACAGCAACACCTGTATCGGTTTTGGCGATCGACAAATCCTGAGCATGATTGATAATTTTCACACCATGATGGATCATCCCTGCTTGAACAGCTTCTCGCAAATCGCGATCGAAATTGCGTAAAATCAGATCTGGGCGAATAATTTGGGTAACTTCTGTCCCCAACCCATTCATAATCGCCGCAAATTCACACCCAATATAACCAGCACCCAAAATTACCATCTTCTTGGGTTGGGTCGGCAGATTAAATATATCATCCGAGACGATCGCATGTTCGATCCCTGGAATATCTGGACGTACGGGGACACCACCCACTGCAATCAAAATTCGCTCGGCAGTAATAGTTCGATCGCCCACCTGTAGCGTATGATGGTCGATAAACTGAGCGCGTTCGTGAATCATTTCGACCTTGGACTTGTCCAACATCCCCTGATAAATCCCATTGAGCCGCAGCACCTCGTTATTCACCGCCGCCATCATTTTCGGCCAGTCTAGCTGGCTTTTGACCGCACTCCAGCCATATCCTTCTGCATCGGTAAACAACTCAGGAAAGTGAGAAGCATACACCATCAGTTTCTTGGGAATACAGCCACGATTGACGCAAGTACCACCCAATCTGTCATATTCCGCAACACCAACTTTTGCACCATATTCTGCGGCGCGTCTAGCTGTTGCAATTCCACCGGAACCGCCACCAATTACAAATAGGTCAAAATCGTAGCTCATAGTGAGGGGTCAGGGGTGAGGGGTCAGGGGGCAGGGATGAGGGGTTAGGAATGACAGTCGATAGCTTTGACATAGGGGTGCGAAGGTAATAACACACTAGCCTCGTTGAGAGGAAATCTATTTAGGATTGCTATCAACTGCCAATTATTAATTATTAATTACTTGAACTATTTACTACCTTTGAGATAAGCTAGCATGGTGTCAGCATCGGAAACTTCAAAAGGATCCGTAGGGCAATTGTCGCTGAAACCTGGTTCTGCGAATACTTTATCGATTTTGCCATCGGTGACAACCATCGAGTACCGCCAAGAGCGCAAGCCAAATCCTAGATTGGATTTTTCGACTAACATCCCCATTTTACGGCTAAATTCACCGTTACCGTCGGGCAACAATTTGACGTTCTTCGCGCCTTGCTTGAGTCCCCACTGATACATTACGAACGCATCATTGACAGACAAGCAATAAACTTCATCAACGCCTACGGCTTTGAGATCGGCGTATAGTGCTTCGTAGCGGGGAAGGTGAGTGGTTGAGCAAGTAGGCGTAAAGGCTCCAGGTAAGGAGAATACTACAATCTTTTTACCAGCAAAGATTTCTTTGGTCGTTACGTCTTGCCATTTGAAGGGGTTTTCACCGCCAATGGATTCATCGCGGACGCGGGTTTTGAACGTAACTTCTGGGACTTGTTCGATCGCAGCCATGATTTGCTCCTACTATTTAGTAATATCCACGGGGGGACGATTAGATTTACATATCTCAGAATAATTCTAATCTACGAATAAGTCAATAGTTATAATTACTCTCAATTAAGAATAATTAATATTAAGTTAATATTCTGGAAAATCAGCTAGTCTAATTGTAGGCTACAATCGTTAATCCTAGTCTTTAAGACCGCAGCAATGCTTCAGCCATCCCCAGCCGAGATTATCAAAACACTGAAAACTCATGGATTGCGAGTGACACCCCAGCGGTTCGCAGTATATGCCAATCTACTCTCTCGTACAGATCATCCCACGGTAGAACAGATTTTGGTGGATTTGAATCAGCACTTACCTGTTTCCTCCCAGGCAACTATCTATAGTTCGCTTCATGCTCTGGGAAAGGCGGGATTGATTCGAGAGGTATTGCTCGAAGCTGGGGTGTCACGGTATGATGCCAAGACTGATGCTCATCATCATTTTCATTGTCAGCAATGTGGATCGATCGAGGATATTGGTTGGGATACGCTACCTGTAGTAGAGTTCGATCGGCTCAGAGTCGGTCTTCAAGCTGATACCTATGAAATTACTGTGCGCGGTTGTTGCGATCGATGCCAACAGTCGTTAATGCGCGGATGGGTAGGTGTTGAAAATGAGGGGGCGAAAAAAATGGCTGAATGATTTAGCTAGTATGGATTTGGAGCATTTAAGCCGAAAATTCATCCGCGCAAACGCTGAAAGCCCTGATATTCCAAGGTTTGAGTCCATATCGTCTGGGTTGCTTTTTTGCCAATAGTCCATTTCAGTGTTATTATTAGTTCATCCGCGCACTCTTACCTTGAAAACCAAATATATCAACGCTTTCAGGTTACCGCCATCGAAATCGACCCCAAACCCTTTCAGGGATTGAAACGGAGGATATCGCCCACTAAAAGGCAAATCTAAGGAATCGAAATCGACCCCAAACCCTTTCAGGGATTGAAACTCATCGGTCAAACCCATGATAATGGAAAACAAAGATCGAAATCGACCCCAAACCCTTTCAGGGATTGAAACTCGAAGTTTATTCTTAATCAAGCATATAAAGGAATCGAAATCGACCCCAAGCCCTAATTTCTGAAGATAGATCGATGTAAATATCTTAATTAAAGCCCGTATTTTTACCACCGTATTCTTACGGATGGTCAATTTTAATTTCGATGTTATGATGAGGTTACTACACGCAAATAGCCACTCGACTGAGTTGTGAGGAGCTGTAGATAATTACACGAAAAATGGTTTGGTTGGATACTTTTGAAAACACCTAGACACCTTATAGATCGAGGCGTTAGGGAAGTTCAGCAATTAACCATTCAAGTATAAATCAATAGTCCGATCGTTTTGAAACGACGCGCAAGCATCGAATAGATCGAGGCTGATTGAAATCAAGCATCTAAGATTCAGACATTATTAATAAAATAAGTACTTGTACCGACTAATTGGACGGTGCATTTATGCTGGCTTCTAAACCCCCCCGACTACCCTCAACCAAATTAAGATCGTGATACCTAATCTACAACCAGCTAAAGGAATTGCTCTTCAATATCTAACTAAATTTGCTCAAAGTGATAATTTTTGGCAAGATTTCGAGTTGGCTTTTGGCTCTAAATATAGCCAAGACACTGCGATTGGTATTCAAAACCAATTAAAGACTTCTACATTTACGATCCCAACGATCGTCATTGTCGATGCACAGACATTAGGCACTGCGAATGGTGCTTTTGCTGCGGCAAACAATACTATTTACTTGTCTAACTCTTTCGTGGCAAGTAACAGTCAAGAAACAATTGCAGCTACATTAATTGAAGAAATTGGTCACTCGATCGATGCTCAAATTAATACTAAAGATAGTGCTGGTGATGAAGGTCAACTGTTTTCTGCATTAGTCAGAGGAGAAAAACTTACCGCATCACAATTAGCTGGATTAAAAGCAGAAGACGATCGAGCAGTAATTAAAATTGGTGGAAAGTCTCTAGAAGTTGAGAAACAAGACTTTACCGGAACGACTGCAAACGATACTCTCCTTGGTACCACTGGAAACGATACTTTCATAGGGAAGGAAGGGAATGATACCCTGACTGGTAACGGGGGAACTAATACCTTTGTCTATGGCGGTGTAGGTATCCCTCTTCTAACTAGTTTGGGTGTAGATACTATCACAGACTTTGTAACAGGTACTGATAAAATCAGGCTGCATAAATCTACTTTTAATTTGATTAGTAGCCCTGCGGGTGGAAGTCTTGCCAGTAACTTTACTACCGTCAGTGACGACAGCTTGGCAGAGAGTCAAACAGCCACTATTATTTATAGTCAGTCTAGCGGTAATTTATTCTACAATACTAACGGCACTACGGTCGGATATGGAACTAATGGCGGTCAATTTGCCACCTTATCTACCAAACCAGCTCTCGCCGTCAATGACTTTTTGATTATTGATGATAAAGTCAATCTCACCGTATCAACACCCAGCGTACTAGAAAATGGTGGTACCGCGCTAGTATATACCTTTACCCGCACTGAGATTACAGCTACACCATTAACTGTTAGTTTCAACGTCAGTGGTACAGCAGCTCTTACCACAGATTATACTGTGGCTGGAGCGGCTAGTTTTACTCCAACTACTGGTACAGTTACTTTTGCACCTAATGACACTACCGCAACTGTAACAATTACCACTATTGCTGATACAGTTGTCGAAGCTAACGAAGTTCTGGCTCTTACTCTTACCCCTGGTACTGGTTATGCCGTCGGTACTGCCACCGCAGTCTCAACGACGATCGTCAATGATGATACTTCTGTTTCACTGGCAGTGACTCCGGCTACCGTAACTGAAGATGGTACTATCAATTTACTATACACTTTCACCCGTGCTGGTGTAACCGCGAATCCCTTAACGGTTACTTATACTGTTGGTGGTAATGCTACACTAGGTACAGATTATACGGCAAACGGAGCTACTAGTTTTACCGCTACTACTGGTAGTGTTACCTTTGCGGCTAATTCTACGACTGCGATTGTATCGATCGATCCCACCCTTGACGCGATCGTTGAACTTGACAAAAATGTCGTCTTAACTCTTAGCCCTACTACTGCTTATACTGTACTTACACCTACAGCGGTGACAGGTACGATCGTCAATGATGACACGGATGTTTCCCTCACGGTAAGTTCGAGTGCGGTAAATGAAAATGGTATTCCCGATTTAGTTTACACCTTCACACGTACTGGTGTCACAACTAATGCCTTAACGGTTAATTATGGTGTCGGTGGTACTGCTACTCTAGGTACAGATTACGTTGCAACTGGAACTACTACTTTTTCTGCTACTGGTGGTAACGTAGCTTTTCTCGCTGGTGAAACTACAAAAACAATAACCATCAATCCTACTAACGATTTCATCGTTGAAGGCAACGAAACTGTTAATCTCACTCTGCTAAATGGTACTGGCTACAAATCTATTACCCCTGCCGCAGTCGTTGGTACGATTACCAATGATGATACCAGTGTTACTCTCGCAGTAAGTTCCGTTCCCGTGACTGAAAACGGCACTGAAAAGTTGAAATACACCTTCACCCGTACTGGCATTACAACTAATGCGCTAACTGTTGATTATGGTATTTCTGGTAGCGCACTACCCGCAGATTATACTCAAAGTGGAGGTACTTTTAGTGGTGCCACTGGTACTGTATCTTTTGCTATTGGTGAAATCACGAAGATAATTGAGGTGACTCCTACACCAGATATAGCAGTTGAAGCTAACGAGACTCTAATTCTAACCCTGGCTAACGGTACTAATTATACCGCTGGTACAACTACACCAGTAATAGGGACGATCGTCAATGATGATACTGATGTTACTCTCGCTCTAAATACAGCTACCCTAAGTGAAGATGGTGTTCCAACTTTTGAATATACCTTCACTCGTACTGGGGTCACCAATAGTGCCTTAACTGTAAACTATGGTATCAGTGGTACCGCAGTAGGGACAGATTATACTCAAACTGGAGGTACTTTTAATGGTGCTACTGGTACTGTTACTTTTGGCATTGGTGCAACTACTGCGAAGGTAACGATCAATCCTACTAACGATACCACGTTTGAAGCTGACGAAACATTTGCGCTAACTCTAGCTACTGGTAGTGGTTATACTCCCGTTACAACTGGAGCAGTAACAGCAACAATTCTCAATGATGATACCAAGGTTAGTCTTGCTCTAGCTCCCACTTCAGTGACTGAAGACGGTGCTCCCGTGTTGACTTACACCTTTACACGTACTGGGATCACAACTGGCCCCTTAACGGTCAATTATAGTATCGGTGGTACAGCACTTAGTGGTACTGACTATGCTCAGAGTGGAGCTGCTACTTTCAGTGGCACTGCTGGTAGCATTAGTTTTTTGGCGGGTGAAACGACAAGAACTTTGACGATCGATCCTACTGTAGATGCAATCGTCGAGCTTGACGAAACTGTTGCTCTAACTCTAACTGCTGGCAGTGGTTATGTCATCGAGACACTTGGAGCTGTAACAGGTACTATCACCAATGAGGATATTAATGTTACTCTCGCTTTAGCTCCAACTCCAGTGACTGAAGATGGTAATGCCAATTTGGTCTACACCTTTACTCGTACTGGTCTTCTAACTAATGCTTTAGCTGTTAATTATACTATCGCTGGTGGAGCAGATGCTGCTGATTATGCCGCTCCTGCTACTGTTAACTTTTTGGCTGGTGCTGCTACTGCAACTCTAACCATCAATCCTACAACAGATCTGGTCGTTGAAGGTAACGAAACTGTTGCCGTCACTCTGGCTACTGGTACTGGTTATACTGTCGGTACAACTACAGCAGTAACAGGGACGATCGTCAATGATGATACTCTGATCTCGTTGGCAGTGACTCCAGCTACAGTGACTGAAGATGGTATTACCAACTCAGTGTATACTTTCACCCGTACAGGTGTCACTACCAATGCCTTAACGGTGAGTTACAATGTCGGTGGTACAGCAATTAGCGGTACTGATTACGTTCAGAGTGGAGCGGCTACTTTTACAGGTACTGCTGGTACGATTATTTTTGGTGCTGGCTCAACGACTGCGACTGTGACGATCAATCCTACTCTAGATATCGCATTTGAACTAGACGAAACAGTAGCTTTGACTCTGACTGCTCCTGCTGGTAGTGGTTATAATATCGGAACAGCTACGCCAGTAGTAACTACGATTACCAATGACGATACTGCACCAACAATCTCCATTGCTGATGCGATTATTGTTGAAGGTATCGGCGGTGCTCCAACTCAAGCTCTCATCACCGTAACTCTCAGTAAATCTAGTTATCAAGCGATCGATGTCAACTACGCTACCACTGATGGTACGGCGATCGCCGGAATTGACTATACTGCTGCTACAGGTTTACTCAGCTTTGCAGCGGGTGAAGTATCCAAGACGATCTCAGTACCCATCCTCAATGATAATCTCAATGAGGCTAGCGAAGCCTTTACGATTACTCTAAGTGGGCAGACTAATGCGACGATCTTTGATAATCAAGCTACCATCGCTATTACCGATACTTTCACTAGCATTGCCACTAGTACTCTGGCTCCTTTAGTCGAAAATCTCACTCTGACGGGTGTGGCGGCGATCGATGGTACTGGAAATGCTGGCGCAAACGTATTTGTCGGTAATACGGCGAATAATATTCTCGCCGGATTAGGTGGTAATGATACCTATAGCTATGATGCAGACTTTATTCAAGGTACAGATACCATTAATGAAGCTAGCGCGGGTGGTGTTGATACTCTTGATTTCAGTCAGACAGCACTGGCGGTGAATGTCAATCTCGGATTGGGCACCATTCAAACCGTCAATAGCAACCTCAAACTAGTCATGCCAGTACTTGAGCTAGACAACTCGATCGGTGGTAGCGGTAACGATCGCCTCACTGGTAATGCTCTGGGTAATAAACTAGAGGGTGGTGCTGGTGACGATCGGATCTTTGGAGCTGCGGGTGATGACTCGATCTTTGGTGGAGCTGGAAACGATCTCCTCGGTGGTGGAGCTGGGATTGATACTTTCAATTTCAATGGCTTACTATCTGGTTTCACTACCGTTACGGCTTTATCGGGTGTAGACACGATCTCTGATTTCACCACTACTCAAGATAAAATCGCTCTGAGCAAAGCTACTTTCAGCACAATCAGTAGTCTAGTTGGTGCCCCCATGGGTACAAACTTTATCGCTGTAGATGATGACACTCTAGTCGCTAACCAAACCGCTGTGGTTGTATATAGCATGAGCAGTGGCTCACTCTTCTACAATCAAAATGGTGCTGTGGCTGGTTTGGGTACCAATGGTGGTGAATTTGCCACTCTCTTGGGTGCTCCAACTTTAGCCAGTACTGATTTTACTGTCGTCGCATAGACAGAAAAGATCGTCACAGCAACTAGCATAGACAATCTCTAAATATTGGGGTAGGCGCAATTCATCATTGCGCCTACCCCAATTTCGATTTGTATCCAATAAAGTGTATATTTAGTGCAGTTATAGCAACGCTGTACTTAAAACTCTAAAGTTCTGAAACCATAAAAAATCGTAGGTTGGTTTGCGCTCAAGCAAAACCCAACTCCCACACCAACATCCTAGAAATGTTGGGGTTGGGTTGAGCCTCGAAACCCAACCTACCCTATCCCCTATTCCCTACCCCCTATCCCCTATCCCCTACCCAATGATTAAAGCTGTTTGGTTGACTAATGTAGATAGTGATATTTTATCTTCTCGCGACAGGTTAGCCGCTGGATTGAAACGACTGCATTCTTTGGGTTTCAATACAATCTATCCGGCTGTCTGGCAACGAGGTTTTACATTATATCCTAGTTCGATCGCCGAAGATTGGACGGGATCTTTAGTCATGCCAAATAGTCCTTTTGTGGGGCGAGATTTGCTCGCCGAAATCATCGAGTTGGCGGCACCTTATAAGATGCGGGTGATTCCTTGGCTAGAGTATGGATTGATGTTACCGCCCAAGTCGCCGATCGCCGTTCAATTTCCAGAGTTAGTTTCGATCGATAAATTGGGCAATCGACAACGGATAATTGTCGCTAGTGGCAAACAGGATCCGAATGTGTGGCTCAATCCTTGTATGCCCCAAGTTCAAGATTTGATGGTAGATTTAATTACGGATTTGGTGCAACGCTATCCTGTGGCAGGGATTCAATTGGATGACCATTTTGGATTTCCCCAAGAGTTGGGTTATGATACTTTTACGCAGAATTTCTTTAAACGTCAGCGGGGGAAAGTTGCACCGATCGAACATTCAAGTTTAGTTTGGATCGATTGGGGTTGTAATGTTGTGACAAAGTTACTCGATCTCATTTGTCGATCGGTAAAATCTGTCCGCAAATCTTGTGTGATTTCAGTTTCACCCAACCCCTTGAAATTCTCGCGCAACAATTATTTAGCTGATTGGCAAGCTTGGCAGAAAATGGGATCGATCGATGAATTAGTTCTCCAGGTATATCGAGATAGTTTAATCTCATTTACCGCAGAATTAAATAAACCAGAGATGCGATCGATCCGCCAACAAATACCGACAGTAATCGGGATTTTAACAGGGTTGAAAACCAAACCTGTGGACGATCGAACCATACATAGTCAAATTACTGCTACACTCAAAGCGGGTAAAATAAATAAAGGCGATCGTGGCTTTGCGGGAACTGCCTACTTCTCATACGAAACCGTCTTTCATCAACAACTCAGCCCTACCATTGTCGCTCGCACTCAGGAAGGGTTAAATCGAGTCTTTGGTTAAAAGTAGGATAAAATTATCTAATTAATTAATGATATGTTAACCGAATTACTGAATTTGCCAGAACTAGGCGATCGCATCATCGGATTTCCTCTAATTGCCTTTCAATTTATGTCTCCAGGCGAAGAGATTTTTCATATTGGCGATCTGCGGTTAAAATGGTATGGCTTGTTGATTGCTTCTGCTGTATTAATTGGTGTCAATTTGTCAATGAACTTGGCAAAAAAACGGAATCTGGATCCAGAATTATTTGCAGATTTATCGATTTGGCTGGTACTTGGTTCGATTCCAATGGCAAGACTATATTATGTGGCTTTTGAATGGGAGAAATATTCTCAACATCCAGATCAGATCGTCAAGATTTGGGAAGGCGGAATCGCAATTCATGGCGCAATTATTGGCGGGACGATCGCGGCAATTATCTTTGCTAAAATTAAGCAGGTTTCATTCTGGCAATTAGCCGATATAGTAGCCCCATCTGTTGCCTTAGGTCAAGCGATCGGTCGGTGGGGAAATTTCTTTAATTCCGAAGCATTCGGTTCGCCTACAGATCTACCGTGGAAGTTATTTATTCCCCAATTAAATCGCCCAGCTCAATACAGAGCTTTTGAGTATTTTCATCCAACTTTTTTATATGAATCACTCTGGAATTTATTAGTATTTGGAATCTTAATCTGGATATTTGTCAGGGATATTCGTCGTCCACAGTTGAAGCCAGGTTCTATATTTCTCATCTATCTAGTTGCCTATAGTATCGGCAGATTTGGCGTAGAAGGATTGCGAACTGATAGTCTGATGTTAGGCTCTTTACGCATCGCCCAAGTTATTAGTCTAGTTGGTATCGCCATCGGCTCGATCGGTCTATCATGGCTATATATTCGCCAAAAACGTCTACCCGATGTGGTTTAGCTACTGATATTATCAAAGATATTTGTTTAGCCGAACCTACGCGCTTTTTGGGCAACACCTAAATTATCCCCGATCCTCCTCTCCTCCCTCTCACTCACTCCCTACACCGCTAGTGAGGAGGGCGGGT
>JANMEL010000230.1:0-10949 GCA_031376885.1 Chamaesiphon sp. OTE_70b_metabat_96
GGCAGGATTCACCGCTACAACTGCTTTGTCCCAAATCTTGCCATAGTAGTCTAGCCATTGGGTGTATTGATACCATCCAGCGTCCGAAATCGACTTAGCCAAGTTATGATTCTTGACCATGTTTGCAATCTTCAAGTCTTCATAGACGACAACATCGTTAGATGCCACTACGCATCGGGCTTGCTTAATTGCCCAATCTTTACGCTGTCTTGATACTTTCAGGTGGATTCTACCTAGTCTTTTCCGAGCCTTGTGATAGTTCTTTGATTGGGGTTTGGCACCCTGTCTTGTCTCGCTGCTTGGTGGAACGCACGCTGAGGTTTCCTCAGCGCGATTCCATCCGCTTTTCGCGTCGGGGAACCCGACGGGCGCGAGCCGCTTCACAAATTTCTTGCTTAATAGTCGCTGTGCTTTCTTGAGTTGCTTTTCAGCCTTTCTCAAGAATTGCGGGTATATTACAGCATTGTCATTTTGGTCTTTGGTGAAGAACTTCAGTCCTAGATCTAATCCGACAACATTGCCTGAATATTCACCCCGCTCTTTACGGTCTGCATCAAAACAGAATTGAGCATAATACCCATCTGCTCTCCGCACGATCCGCACACGATTAATTTTCAGCCTATGCAAGTCTTCCCGCGTTTCATTGTTGCAGAATATCGATAATGTTCCGATCTCAAAACCATCTGTGAATGCGATCGATTTGCAATCATCCGATAGCTTCCAGCCCGAAACCTTATACTCAACAGAACGACAATGTTTTTTAAACTTTGGAAAGCCTGCTTGGTGCTTTTCCATAGGCCCTGTGGAACCCGACCGGAAAGCATCCGCTTTCTTGCCTACACCCTTTTTGCATCGGGTATAAAAGCTAGAGATAGCAGCCCAAGCACGTTCAGCACTAGCTTGACGAGCAGCAGAGTTAAGCTTTTTAGCAAAGTCAAACTCTTTAGCCAAGTCCTTGCAGATGCTGTACAAATCGGCTTTGCTCGTACCTTGATTGTCCATCCAATAGCGAACGGCTTTGTTCCGAATGAACTGGGCTGTTCTGATGGCTTCATCAATGGCAGAATATTGCTCTGCTGTACCGTGTTTTAGCTTGGCTTCTCTAACTATCATGAAGCTATGATAGCATAATTTTATCTAGAAAAATTTAGATAAAACGCGACATCTGCTTGTATTATTTTGAGCGTATACTGGGGCTAAAGCCCTATAATCGCTTTTAGGCGGCTAAAGCCGCGACAGCGTTCATCCCCACCGATGAATCGGGGGGCTTTCCGCCCGCCCTTCGGTAAAAAGCGACTGAAATCGAGACTCTCACTTAGAAGCAGCTCTGAGACTGTAGCGAAAAGCTAGCAGATGCAGCCAACTCCGTGGAGATTTGGCTTCTAGCCAAGGTTGAATGCGATGAGTCAGATTTGGTACCCAACTGGCAAATAGGAAATTGACGATCGCATTGAGGGTAAATGCGACATAACTACCCAACCACCGGAAGATATCTTTAGCTCCGGCAATTTGCCAAATCCAGACTAATAAGGCGGGATTTTGAAATGCAGCTATCAGAGCAAGGCGATTGAAGGTAATCCAGTCGCTCCGATCTTTGATGAAGGTATCGGCGACTTCTGGGGGTTCGTTGGCGAGTAAGCCAAAGAAGGTATTCAGCGTCGCATTAATTCGGGCGGGGGGTAATTGCATCCCAGTGGGAATCATCATCCCTTTGGAAAACAACCATGTCACCGCCACATTACTCTGATAAGCCCGAATTCGATTGAGTGCGTCAGCATCGAGGAGATCGTGTTTGAGTGCGGTATCGAGTAGATCTGTGAGCCGAGGCAGATTCCGCACGAGGGAGCCGAATCCAGTAAATACCAAGGGCGACTGAAGGGAAGCTGCATCGCCGATCGAAATCAACCTGTCAAATGCTACCACTCGATCGTTGCTACCGACGGTAAAGTGTCCGGGGATATAACCAAATGTGGGTTTCCGCCACACCAATTTATCCATGTCGCAACGGCGATATTCTGGCAAAATCGTAAAGAAATCCTCATACATCTCCAGTAGGGAGCCAGGGTTCACCGCATTTACCTGATGATAGTGAAATAGATATACCGTAATCTCATCCCCCGCCCCAGGAAACAATTCCCAAATCAGTTGTCGCCCGCGCGAGATATCACCATGACTAAATAGTACATCTCCATAGTCCGCGTCCCAGACTTCTCGATCGAATCCACTCGATATCGCCGCCCCAACTGTCGGGCAGACACTATCAAAAGTATGTATCCCGTTGAGTTGCCACGCGATGGGCGAAGCCGTACCCATGGCATCTACCAATAGTCTCCCCCGCGCCACTCTCGTTTCCCCAGTGGGCAAATGCTGGCTGGTAACGACCGTTTCCCGCCCCGATACATCAGCGCGGATGAATTCTGTCTCATCCCAAATTTCCCCACCTGCTTGGCGCAATTTGGCCCCACAGACGCGCAGCAATGCTTCCGCATCCAGGCAAATATTCAAAACCGTAGGGGTAGATAGTACCTTCGCCTTGCAGTTGGGTGGATTATAAGCATCAAAAAATTTACTAAACCCATCCACATATTCTCGTGCGATGACTCCTTCAAATTCGGCGGGGGTAAATAAATCCAAATCGATCAATCGCTGAAACTCATCGCGAGAAATATTCCACTCCCGATTCATCCGCCCAAAGGGTAAACGTTCGAGTAATAATACTTTATATCCCAATCGCGCCATCACTGCGGCGTGGATCACTCCCAATGCTCCGCCGATGTAGATTAAGTCATATTCGGCTGGGGTAGTGTCGGAGCTAGATTCGTCGGCGCGAAATAAAACTTGTTTGGGTTGTTGAGGATTTTTGACTCCTTCCCGCCACCGTTTTTCCCACCAATACACCCGATTGAGATCTGCCTCCCCATTGGGCATTTTTTGGAAGTATTTGACAGTTTGGGGGTAGTAGTTGGCTAGGGCTGCAAAAATCGACTGATGACTCAGATCTATTTCTGGGGGTGCTGGATAAGTTGGTGGAAATTGGTGACGGATTTGGGTGGTCAAATCTTTGATGATTTGGGTTTCTACTGGTATGGCTAGATCTGCCCACCGAAAGACTTTGAGATAGGTAGTCCGCTGTAAAGACCACAGGAAGATCGATAAGTCCGCATCAAGTTCGGGAAATTGCAGTCTGATCCCATCGGGAGTAATTAGAGCTTTCCCTACTGCTGGTTTCCATTCGCTCTGCAACCATTGTCTCACCCGATCGATTTCAGGGGTAGGTATTTCTAGATATAACAGCTCTTCCACGATCGATTTATACTAAGTAGTCGTCAGTAATCAAAATTCTCCGTTGACTCTTATGATACAGCAATCCTCGATCGGGGATCGCAACTCGATCGAGATTGCGGCAACTATTACTATCGATTTTATATTTTGTTGGTAGCTCTAAGGCATCCACTCGATCCCAACACCTACCCGACTATCGTAGTTTTCCTTGGCGTTTTGCAGTTGAATATCTGTCGATACCCGTAAATTATTGGTAAATGCGTAGCCGATGGATAGAGTTGTCAAGCCTGTTTCGTTGACTCCACCCAAACCCACAAAACTCTGACTCAGGGAAATGTCGCCACCGCCACCACGGGAGGGAATCAGCATCAATTTCACACCCAGATTCAAGCCATCGCGACTATATTTGTCGGTTTCTAAATGGCGAAAGCCAACGAGTGGAGTGACATTCAAATAACCACCCAAAGGTAAGAGATAATATTGAGCATCGACACCATAGTTGCGACGATTGCCAGTAGAACTCGCATCATAATTGGCACTGGCGGAGAGTCCACTTTTGCCAAAAAACAGATCGTCAACAGCTCCATGAAACCCGCCGGATTGGGCAGTAGAAGGGTATTGAGAGTAACCAAATTTGATTCGCGTCCGAAAACTGGGATCGTGCCTAATATCACTCATTACATCGGGGATACCCTTCATCCACTTTTGCAACACTGGGCTGCTATTGAGGATCTCAGGGCTGATATCGATCTCGTTGGCAGTACTACTTGAGGGAGTAGTTTGAGCGATTAATCTGGGGTTAGCGACACTGGGAAGGTTGGAGCCGCAGAACCCCCAACAAAAGAATGCTGCACTAATTAGGATTTGGCGCAAACTGTGGTGATGACTTCGTTGGCGGAGCGAATCGATCGAGTTATTTAGCCGCATAGAAAAACTAGTTTGAGCACATGAATATTTTACCACTAGAACTACTTCGACTTGGCCAACATCCGCCCATAAATTCCTTCGATCGCGCCTTTGAATCGGTAACAATAGGCGGCAACAATCAGCCATACTCCAATCCAGGACTTGGATTCAAAGCCGTAGCCATCGAGATTGCACGTGAGTGCTTGGGACATTTCCCACACCCAAGGCTGAAAGAATAAATTCGCTGCTGCTGAAGTATGACACAATCCCAGACTTTGGGCGCATAAATCGACTAGTCCGCAGGATATGCCGATCGTCAGCGTAGCATAACAGCCATCCCACAAGCCGAGGCGATTGGGGTACCACGTTTCCCAGCGTTGATACCAGATCGATCGACCCCAATGCAGCAAGCAAGCCAAAAATAGACTAGGCATGAGCAGACTAAAGCCGATCGCCAGGATTGCCAGGGGATATTGATGTTGTTTCTGAATCAATGAGATCGCAAAATTCCAATTAGAACCCATGAAATTGGCAACAGCCAATCCAAATGGTAATAAAATCAGCGTCTGAATCAAGTCTTTTCGCCTTGGTAAAACACTTTCCCAGTGGAAACGACTATTTCTTCGCGCGACAGTAATCCCCTCTACTTGTGACTGAGCCATAACTACTGCACCCCCGATCGCATCAAGATATTTATCATCTGCTGTTAGAGTTCCCCAATTAATAGATAGAATTATCCAGGCTCAGTCAAGACATCTTGGCTGAATCGATCGACAATAAGTAACAAATAATTAGTGGTAATATGTACTTATACTTAATCCGTCATGGTATTGCTGTAGACTTAGACACAATGTCTACAGATCTAGTCATTGATGATGAATCCAGATCCCTTACTAAAGAAGGACGCAATAAGTTCAAACAAGTTGCCGATCGCTTAGAGATATCGGGATTAAAATTCGACCTAATTATCTCTAGTCCCCTAGTCAGGGCTAGGCAAACTAGTGATATTCTAGTCGATCGGCAACTTAGTTCGCAATTGGAGATCTCCCCAAATCTCGCACCTACGGGAAATCTTCCGGCTTGGCTAACTGAATGGAATGATGGAATGCGCCAACGACATGATGCCAATCTGGATGTTTCCAGACTAGCATTGGTCGGGCACGAACCCAATTTAAGTCAGTGGGCGGAATTGCTAATTTTTGGTAAGATTCATGACCGATTATTGCTAAAAAAAGGTGGCATCATTGGCTTGAAGTTTCCCGATCGCCACATTGAGATCGGTACCGCCCAATTGCACTGTCTGATTCCGCCCAAATACTTGGTATAAATTACAACTGCCCCAGCATTTTATGGGTTTGGGGAATGACCCGAACCTGTGATAAATACTGCTTCATCAAAGCTTGCCAATCCAAGACTCGATCGGGGGTCGGAGCTGTCAAATTAGGGTCTGTATGTGGGTGTGCTAAAGCAGTCATCGGTTGCAAAAAGATAATGATTCGATCGTTAATTGCCGCGACTAATTGCGCCGCTTGTTCGAGTTCGGCAGGGTTGGTAGTTTGAGAAATAATGATTTTGACAAACACATCGACATTAGTTGTTTGACACAATTGCAGAAATTCTTGATGTGCTGCCCAATGATTTTCTCCACTCACACTAGGTAACTTGATATCCATCCCGATCGAATCTAAATAAGGTAGAATCTGGGCTAATTGCTGCGGGCGATGTCCCCCAGTTTCTAGATAGATTGGTAGATTTGTTGAGGCTTTGACTTGGGGGAGGAATTGGGCTAGAAATGGCGCGTGTAATAGAGGTTCGCCCCCAGTGATACTGATACTATCGTGCAGATGAGGTGAATTTTGTCGATCGACCCACTCGGTCACTTGTGATAGCGAGACTGGGTTAGAATGAGTTTCAAAGTCCCTTTTTCCTGCTGCTTGTTCGATTTCACAAGTCGGTTGTTTTTGCCACGTATGCTGACTATCGCAATAGTGACACCGCAAATCGCACCCACCAAAACGCACAAATATCTGTCGGGTTCCGACATTAATTCCCTCTCCTTGAATTGCCGAGAAAATCTCAATTAAGTTAGCCGTGAGTTGCGTCATGGGAGGGGGAGAGGGGGACGGGGGGATAAAATGGGGCTTTTGACGTTAAAGTTGTACTAACTACTTTTGGCGATGGCAAAACTCAGATCTAAATTGGGATGCTGTTTTTAGATAGTTGCTAAATTGCGATCTGAAGCTAAATTTTAACGCGAAATTACCCATCCCCGAAGCCCCAATTTTCAGATTTTAATCCCAATGCTCGATCCCTCCCCCAGTCCCCCAGTCCCCCATTCCCCCACTCCCCCTCCCCCCCCAGAATGGCTCCAAGGTATTGCTCAGTTTAACGATCGAGATTACTACGCCTGTCACGATACATTAGAGGCATTATGGATGGATTCGATCGATCCCGATAAGAAATTCTATCAGGGTGTCTTGCAAATTGCCGTTGCCTGTTATCATCTGCACAACCACAATTGGCGTGGAGCCGCAATCTTACTAGGGGAAGGGATGGGGAGATTGCGCCAGTATCAACCAATTTATGCCCAAATCGATGTCAGTGAGCTAATCCAAGCTAGTCATAACCTACTTCAACTGCTCCAAACAGTTGGTGCAGAGGGGGTAGTCGATCTTGTCTCTCAATTGCGTCAAGATCCGACACCGTTGCCGATCGTCAAATTTTGCCAACCGATTCTGTAACGATAGTTGCACTTTTGGTTAAATATCGTTACATTAGTTTACATAGGTTGATAAATTTTGGTTTCGATCCTCGAAACTAACATCACTCCCGTAGCAAATATAGCAACCGCCAGGGCGGTTAGGACAGATGTAGACGCTTCCGCTCTGGCGGAGGCTACGCCAACAAACCATTGTGCCGTCAGCTTTTCCAAACTGACCCCTGACCCCTGACCCCTGCTATGTGACCAAAGTTTTGGGTAATGTGCAATTTGCGAAACTAACCAGACGAGAGATTTCAACCATCAGACAAATAGAACATGAGGCGATATGGCAGATGAATATCGATAAATTGCTTCAGCAATACGAAAATGGCGAGCGAGACTTTATGCAGGCAAATCTACCAAATGCACACTTGAGTGAGCGGCATTTGGTAGCAATCAATCTCAGCCAGTCTTTTTTGGAAAATGCCAACTTCTCAGGCTCTAATTTACAAGAAGCCAACTTGTCAGCCGCTGTATTGACTAGAGCGACATTATGGCGATCGAATTTGAGTCGTGCGAGCTTGATGTCAGCGAACCTTGCTGGAGCCAATCTGATTCGGGCAACCCTCACCCAGAGTATCATCGATCGAGCGTCATTGATGAAGGCAGATTTACGCTTGGCAGATCTTCAAGGTGCCAACCTGAGTCAAGTAAATTTCGTCGGTGCGGATTTGCGCTACGCTAATCTCAGTGGAGCCAATCTCGCAGGGGCAGACTTGAGCCGTGCCAATCTAACCGGAGCAAACCTATCACACACAAATATGTGTGGGGTAAAGCTCACACAAACAATCTTTGACAAAACAGATCTCCGCAACGCTTCATTGAAAGATATCGATCTCACCCAAGTAGATCTTCGCCAAGCGATCGTCTCCAATTGTGCTAGTGTAATCTAGGAACCGAGACTGGTAGAGAAGTAACCTAACGTTGATGTTGACCGAATTGAATCTCGTACACTTCGTCTTCTTTTTCCGTGGCAATTTTTAGATTCGATCGAGGGTAAGCTATACAGAGTAGGGTATATCCTTGGTTCTGAAGTTCCATACTTACACCCATCCCCTCTGACTGCTCCACTTTACCATCCAAGACTTGGGCCGCACAAGTAGTGCAGACTCCAGAATTGCAAGAAGCTGGTAGCTCTATGCCAGCGGCGCAAGCAGCACGTAAAATTTGTTTATCTTCGGGAACTTCGATCGTGTGGATTTCGCCTTGATGATGGATCTCAACTGTATAAATCTTAGTCATTTATGGCTTGTGGTTTGGCAAAATAGTTTATAGTCACACCAACTACTGTACCAATTTATGAGTCAAACCCGCTCGAATCGACTAAGGAGCGCGTAAAATTATGATGATACCCAAGCAGCAAATTTGGATTGGCTTATTACTGGCGATGAATATTGTCGGCGATTGTTGGCTGGCTACATCCGCTCGCTCGGCAATTTTCGATCGCGAGGGAAATAAGATCCCCGATCGCGAGGTAAACTCAGATCGAGTCAACTGGAAAATCCTCCCTAGTGCCACCGGACAACAGTACAATGGGGTTGGTTCCCTAGATCTGAATTACGGGGTTTGTACGGCATTCTCGATCGAAGTGGGCAATCATCCCGAAGCTCCTGCATACATCGTGACAAATGGGCATTGTCAAGGTACTGCGGACAGGTTACCAGCTCCCAATGATATTCTGGTAAATAAACCGAGTCGATCGCATTTTGCGATTAACTATTTTCACGATTACAAATCCCAACGATTAAGAATTCCGGTTAAACGGATGGTATATGGTACGATGAAAAATAATGATATCGCCATCTTAGAATTAACTAAAACTCAGAAAGAACTAAAAGAGATCGGGATTAATCCCCTCAGAATCTCTACCAAAGTTCCCAAAAAAGGTCGTCAATTATTAGTTGTCGGCATTCCCGCTGAAGGAGTTAATAATTCTCTCAAATTCCTGCACATGGTTAATTGTCAGATCGGTGACACGGTTCATCTCAAAGAAGATGTGTATAATTGGACTCGATCGATTCGCCATAATTGCAGTATAGTCGGCGGTATGTCTGGCTCGCCAATGATTTCCGCCAAAACCAACCGAGTAGTGGGGATCATTAATACTGGCGTAAATGATGATGCGGCAAAACAACCTGAATGCAGTCTCAATCGCCCATGTGAAATTAGTTCAACAGGTAAAATAGATACCTTCGAGCGCGAAAATTATGGTCAATTGGTCGATCGAATTCCCACCTGTTTCGACGATCGAGGTATATTCAACCTCCAACAATCTAGTTGCAAATTAGAACGACCTTAATTAGGAAATAGAGAACCGAGTTTAACGTCAGTGGTGATGAGAATATTGTAATATGATAGCTAGAGCGATCGAGAAAAACTAAACCATGTTAGAATACCGCTTTCCTGGCTATTTGCCTTCAGCCGAAGACTTACCGGACTCTGATGAAACACCAGTGGATAACGAACTGCAAGAACTGATTCCTGGATTACTTAAAGCTATTCTCCTAATATTGTGGGAACAGCGGATGGATTGGTTATTTGCCATTGATATGGGTCTCTATATCGATCCCGATTTGCCGCCAATTGTGCCAGACGCATTTTTGAGTCTGGGGGTAGAACGCTGCTATGACGAAGAGTTACGCCCTAGCTATGTATTGTGGGACGAACAAGTAGTACCGAGTCTAGCAATCGAAATAGTTTCGCCCACATACCGGAATGAGTACACGACGAAGCTAGAACGGTATGCAGCGATCGGCGTGTTGTATTATGTTATCTATTCTTCTCGGCGGCGACGGAAGCCCAAATTGGAAGTACACAAATTGATAAATGGAGTGTACCAGTTACAGTCTAGCCATCCAGTGTGGATGCCAGAAATTGGTCTGGGAATTGGCTATGAGCGGGGCAATTATGCTGGGGTAACGCGGGAATGGTTATATTGGTATGACGAGGCGGGCAAACGTTATCCAACGCCAAATGAATGGGTTCAAAAAGAGTCTCAACGCGCCGCACAATTGGCGCAGCGATTGCGTGAATTGGGCGTAGATCCTGATTCCCTATTTTGACATTGTTCAGGGGGGGAGAATGGGGCATCGATAGCCGTGAGCACAGTTTCGTTGCTGTCTATTGACATTATTTAGTCGATCGAAAAAGGGAGGAACATATCCTCCCTTTTATCGAAATTTGATTTATAATTTGATCCAGATTTCTAAGCGACGATCGTAAAATTAGTACCAACTAAGGTGGGTGCATTCAAGAGATTGACAAATTGACCACCATTAGTTCCAAAGCCAGCGGTAGCACCATCAGCATTGTAGAATAAATTACCATTAGCGGTATTGTAGACGATCGAAGCTCCCACAGTTGCAGCAGCAGCATCAGTACGAACAGTGGTAAAACTAGCCCCTAGAGAAGTTCCAACACCCTGAGTCAGAGCCGTAAAATAAGCCTTACTCAATTGGATTTTGTCTTCACCACTGGCAAAATCAGTAATAGTATCAACCCCAATTGCACTAAGTAAATTCAAGAAAGGGTTACCACCAACAGCAAAAGTATCACTACCCGCGCCACCACTGAGAGTATCATTACCAGCACCCCCATTGATGACATTATTCCCCACACCGCCACTAATGATATTGGCAAAAGCATTACCAGTGCCATTTACCGCACCCACTAAATTGAGAGTTTCGACATTCAGGGCTAGAGTATAGTTGACAGAAGATATCACAGTATCAGCACCGCCACCAACAGCTTCACTGATGATATCGCCAGTGCTATTGACAATATAGGTATCATCACCAACACCACCAACGAGGGTATCATTCCCAATCCCACCATCGAGATAGTCATTACCACCACCAGCACTGAGATAGTCATTACCAACTCCACCAACGAGAGTATCATCACCGTTGTAGCTCAATAAAGTGTTATTGAGACTATCACCAATCAGAGTAGTAGCAGCGGTAAGGGAGCCTTGAAGATTTTCAATCCCCACCAAGGTATC
>JANMEL010000067.1:0-10152 GCA_031376885.1 Chamaesiphon sp. OTE_70b_metabat_96
GAGCCGAAACTCCAAATCCAATCCCTGCGGTAGTTGTAATGATTCTCTACCAGGTATGTTACTTGCAATGAGGGAATTTTGTGGCGAATCATCGCCGTTTGCGATTATTCGACACCGATCTAATTCGGCGCGGATCTTGGGGCGATCTTCGGGATGGATAGTTGCGAGCCAGTTGGCGTTGCTGTTGCCAAAACTACCTGGTGCTAACCCATAGAGATGCTCCAATTCGATCGACCAGGTGACGCGATCGGTAGTAATATCCCATTCAAATGTACCGAGTTTACCCGCCTGTTGAGCTAGTTCCAAGCGGTTTTGGATATTTTCTCGCGACTCAATTTCCTGAGTGAGTGATTCGTTTACGGCTTCGAGAGCGGCGGTGCGTTCCTCTACGCGCAATTCCAGGGTTTCATTGATTTCGCGGAGGGCTTCGGCTGAGGCTTTGCGCTCGATCGCATACCGGATCGAGCGCACCAAGATATCGAGATTTACTTGCCGTTTGACTAGATAATCCTGAGCACCATGTCGCACTGCATCGAGGGCTAATTCATCATCATTGGTATTGGTCAATACCACGATCGGTAAACCAGGGGCATGGTGGATCAGTGCATCTAGAGATGCCAGCCCGTCACTATCAGGCAATGTCAAATCGAGGAGCGCGACATCAAATTGAGTGGAACTGAGTTCGACAATGGCTGGCCCCAGCCGCTGGAAATGGACTAAGCCGAACTTGTCAGCCCAGGCATCCTGAAGAATTTCTCTAAATAACCGCGCTTCAGCGAGATTATCCTCAATTAACAACACTTGAAGATCTGGATATTCAGTAGTTATGTTGGGCTTGGGCACTTGCGGTGCAGCGAACGGAGCAGGCATTGTTGGTACGGCTTTTGCTATGGAAAGTTTTGATAAACGATCGGGCATTGATTTATCCGACTAGCTTGAATGGAATTGTAAATGAAAAAGTAGCTCCTTGTCCTAGTGCTGAAGTTACCCAAATTTTACCATGATGACACTCCACAATTTTTTTGCACAACGTCAACCCGATGCCCGTGCCTGAGTATTCATCGCGGGTATGTAACCGTTGGAAAATTACAAATATCCGATCGAAATATTTGGGATCGATGCCAATCCCATCAGCGCAAACGGCAAATAACCAGTCATTTTCACGTTGGACTACGGAAACATCCACCTGGGGGATGGTATCTGGTTTGCTGAATTTAATCGCATTCCCAATCAGGTTCTGGAAGAGCTGAGTTAGTTGCGTACTGTCAGCGACAATCGTCGGCATCGGGTCGGAGGTGACGATCGCCCCTGTTTTGCGAATTTGCCCGCACAAGTGGTTCAGAGCGCGATTTAGGGCGATGCCGACATCGATCGGTGCCCATTCGACCCCCTGAAGATCTAACTTGGAGTAGACCAATACATCATCAATCAGGTTCTGCATCAAGTTTACGCCCTCGATTGCCAAGCCGATAAACTCTTTGGCATCTCGATCGAGTTCCTTGGTATAGCGAGTGCCCAGGAGTTGGACATAGCTGGCTACCTGATGCAGGGGTTCTTGGAGATCGTGCGATGCGACGTAGGCAAACTGCTTGAGTTCGGCATTCGAGCGGACTAAATCGGTGGCGAGGAGAGCTAATTCTTCAGCTTGACGCAAGACGATCTTGACAATTGCGCTGCGGAGTTCGATCGCTGATTCAATTTCGACAGCTTGCCAGAGTAGAGAATGCAGCCGAACTGTTTCTTTCCACAATTGGAAAGATTTGCGGGGAGATAGGGATAGATTGCCGTCGGTTTCGACGACTTGGAACGGATGATGTGGATCGCCGCCCCAATTAACCGCGCGCAGTAGTTCAGAACGGAAACACAAGATATAACTGTTTGGCGATAGACAAATCGATAGCAACCCACTAGCAACATCTTTGAACCGCTCGGCATCAGGATCTAGTGAGGAGAGCGAGTCTGTCGAGAATACCTCATCTCGCACATTCGCATTCAACCATTGCACCAAGTCATCGAGTGCTGCTGGCGGGGGAGTTTGCCCGATTGTCGTCCATTGACCACCTATATAGACGGCTGCGCCCTCAGCAGCGAAGAGATCTAATAAATTTGGTTCGTAACCCATTAAACCATCAACGAAACTAGCAGCTTGGGACATCCGATCGATCGCGACCGAGCGATCGTGTGCTAACTTCGATCGATAGCTGGTGTCTACAATATTTTCGATCGTCGAAATCTCGGCAAAAATCACCTGTCCCAACAATTCGCAAGCTTTTCGCAATTCATAAGATACTAGCTTGGGTGTCTGATGGTGACAAGCAATCATCCCCCACAGGTGTCCGTCTTTAATCAGCGAAATCGTCAACGATGCGCCAACTCCCATATTGTGCAGGTACTCTGTATGACAGGGCACCGCACTGCGGAGATTTGCCAGCGTCAGATCGGTGGGTCGATCCGTCAGCGGCTGCTGGGCTGGAATCATTTCCACCGCCTGTGCGCGAGTATCGGGAATCACCCGAATCTGGTTGGCGAGAAACATCGCCCGCGCTGGAGGGGGAATATCTGACTCTGGGAAATGTAAGCCCAAATAGGAGTCCATCTGAGCGACTTTATCCTCGGCAATTACTTCGCCATGTCCATCATCGTCGAACTTATAGAGCAGCACTCGATCGAATCCCGTCATCTCCCGCACTTGGGCGACGACATTTTTGCCAAAAGCGGTTAAATTGGCGATTCTCGTTCCGTTCGCGAAGCGTCTCGTTCCGAGAAGAGGCGATGCCAACGATCGATTGTTGGTATCCCGCCCTTGCAGCAGCGAGGTTTTCGCTAAATGATAAAAACTGAGAAAGGGAATATGCTCGTCTTTCTGAGTTGGTTCCAATTCTAAAATCAGCGCACCGTCTGGACTGCGATGGAAAACAGCATCAAATATACTGTAATTATTCGTAGATTTCAGTACCCATACCTTACTGTAATTGCTGCGATCGAAATTTTTGTCTTGCAAATCCGCCCGAAATTTCTCGACCTGAAAAACATCTAAGATCTGCTCTAATGGCTGTCCGAGCAGCCGATTTGGTGCGATCCCAAATGTTTCAATCGTATTATCACTCACTTGTAAAACAATTAAATCTGGCTCTTGCAAGACCAGCAATACACCGTGAGATTGAACCTTTGTCAATGTATGAATTGACAGTTGTTTTAAGCTGGTGAGATCGGGATTTAGAGTGTCAGAATTAGTGCCGAGCATGATTAACTCAATCGTTCTAGCTCTAACTAGCTTAACTCAATTTTCCTGGCAATAGTATCCTCTCAGAAATGCTGGAGAAATGTCACATTGGCTTGCCCTCACCCCGCCCTCATCTCCGGCTCTGGCTCCCCTCTCCCAAGCTTGGGAGCGTCGTTTTTATGTCTAGGGTTCCCCCCGTTGGCGTAGCCTCTCCGACAGGAGATATAAAAAAACGACAAGACAGAGGGGCTGGGGGTGAGGGCAAAATCTATGATTGAGCAATACCAAATTTCCTCTATGAAAATTATTTGTAACATTTTTGAGATTGAGAACAGAATTTAGATCTGGTACGATCGATTAGTCCAATTTAATTGGACTAATCGATCGTACCAGCAGTTCATCTGTATGGATCGAGGAAGACTTGGAAGGATCGCTTAGTGTGGCCAATCAACAGCAAATCACACTGTTACCTCACGAGATTCTCACACTCAATTTGACGATCCAATAAAAACACTTCAATTCAAATTGCAATGATTTTTTTAAATAGTTCATGTGCAGCAGTCGGCATGAGAATTTCGATCGTTCCATTATAATAAGCTAATTTTATGCCACGGGTATTCTCAAACCCCTTTTGCAGATGCTCAAACTGCACCCAGGTTTTGCCCCGTTGGATCGTGCGGACATCTCCTTTACCGATTTGAACTTCGATTGGTAATATGCTACTTGCGATGGTCATCTCGGCTCCAAATACCCATTCTAAAAATCAAATTATCAATTAATTTAAGTGTTTTTTGCCTCTTCCTAAAATAGGAAGAGGTATCGACAGCTATTCTTTCCCTACTAACTCAACCGTAACACCACCTTTGGGGCCTAATGTCACGCCACGACGAGCGGGGACAACTGGTAGTTTACCATTGAGTTTTAATTGACATTTAGTCATAATCTCCACCAAAATTAGTTTGAGTTCTAATTGTGCTAATGCAATTCCCACACACCGACGAGCACCACCCCCAAAAGGTAAATATTCGTAAGGTGAAAATTGACGTTCCAAAAAACGTTCGGGTTTAAATAAATGAGCTTCGGGATAGAGATCTTCACGGTGATGGGTGAGATAAATGCAACCCATCACAACTTTACCTGGTGGCAGATCGTACCCTTCAATCGAGATTGTTTCATTGACAATGCGAGGAAATGTCAGCATTGCAACTGGATAAATTCGCAAAGTCTCCGAGCATACCGCATTTAGATATGGTAGCTTGCTAATCGCCATTGCATCGGGTACTGTGCCTAATGTCGCAATTTCTGCGAGTAATTTCTCCTTAACTTCGGGTAGATAATTAATCCAATAAATCGCCCAAGCTAAAGCAGTTGCGGTAGTCTCATGTCCGGCAAATAATAGCGTCATCAATTCATCATGCAATTCCAGATCGTCCATCCCATTACCTTCGGCATCTTGAGAGCTAATTAACATGCTCAAAATATCAGTTCGATCGGATTCATTACTCTGACGACGTTCGGCAATTTCGGCGTATATTAATAAATCCAATTCTGCTCGATCGCGCACAAAACGCCCCCACGGACTCCAAGCACCCAAATCTTTTTGCAACCAAGGCAAAAATAGAAAGGCTGCATTAATGGGTGAGTCTACCAACGAGAGCATTGTGCCTAATTTAGCTCGAATTCGATCGTATCGTTCGCCTCGATTGAGTCCAAATACAGTTTGCAAAATAACTGAGAGGGTAATCTTCTGCATCTCCTCTCTGACATTAAGTGTCTCGCCTACTTGCCACTCCTGCATCAAATCTCGCGTAATTTCTTGGATGGCATCGGTATAAACCCGAACCTTGTCACCATGAAATTGAGGCATCAATAATTGTCGGCGTTGACGGTGTTCTCGCCCGTCTAATAAAATCACGCCTTTCTCACCCAAAAAGGGCTTTAAAATTTGATTGTTCGATCCAGGTGCCGATAATTGCTTCGTATCATTAGTTAGTATTTGTTGAATCGATCGAGGATTGCTAGTAAATACAATATTACTAAAGTTACTCGACATATTAACCGTAAAAGTATCACCACATTCTCGATCGGCTTGATGTAAATATTCGAGCGGTTTGAGAATCCATTGGAATAATTGCTGAAATGCTGGAAGAGCACGACTGGGGAGTACTTGCATAAAGTTTGAGGATAAATTTTAATAATTGACACGATCGCCAAAAGCAAGGTGCGAACTTCAACAGTGCTAGAAATTGAGGATTAAGAATTGAGTTGTATAGTGCTCACAATTTTGACCTTTGTGTTTTTTGCTAATCTCACCTAATCTATATTATGAATCCGATCGCGGCTTGAATGTCGGAAGTTATCTAGTGCTCGACACTTGTCCCTATTCCCTATTCCCTATCCCCTATCCCCTATCCCCTATCCCCTATCCCCTATCCCCTATAAATGTTCGCAATCGATCGTCGTCAAAACCTGTTCATCTAGTAAAATATGTTGCAAAGAGCAATGCTCTCGATCGAACATCTACCCCAACGAGGTTAAATTCACCAATGACTGAAATCCAAGCTGTGTTGTGTGGCTATTATGGCAAAGGGAATGGGGGCGATGAGGCATTGCTAGTGTCGATGTTGGAAATGCTGCCCTCAAATGTGAAGCCGCTGGTATTATCAGCAGATCCTCGTGCCACCTCCAAAATTTATGGAGTTAGAAGTTACGATCGCATGAATAGTGGTGCAGTAGTTCGCGCGCTCAAAGAATCCCAAGTTTTAATTTTGGGCGGGGGCAGTCTGATCCAGGATGCCACCAGTGTTCGCAGTTCGATCTATTATGGAGGTATCGTCGGATTAGCTCAACAATTTGGACTAAAAACGATCGCCATCGCCCAAGGCATCGGCCCTGTAGACAAACCCCTAACTCGTTGGATTGCCAAACGTACTTTTGGTAGTTGCAAGGCTGTCAGCGTCCGCGATCCGGCTTCAGCCGCTCTACTCCAATCGTGGGGGATATCTTCCGTGATGGCTCCCGATCCTGTCTGGAGTATGTCCGCTACTCCCATGCCAGAAATTGCTAGGATATCTAGCCCCAAAATCGCCGTTACCCTGCGATTGCATCCCGAATTGACCAACGACAGGCTAGATACCCTGATCGTGGCCTTGGCAGACCTGCAAGCTGCCACTGCTGCTCAGATCTTGCTCGTCCCTTTCCAACCAACAACAGATGTAGATATTGCCAAGCAGATCCAAGCCGAAATCGGCGACAATAGTCAGATGGTTATCTTGTCAGATCCCAAACAACTCAAAGGATTATTTCAGGGAGTGGATCTCGCGATCGGGATGCGCTATCACAGCCTAATCATGGCAGTTGCGGAGGGGTGTAAATCTTGGGCGATTAGTTATGACCCCAAAGTCACCAAACTGATGGCAGAAGTCAATATCCCTGGCTGCGATATCAAAGAGCTGCCCACAGATCCCAAGCTAATTAGTCAAGCTTGGCAACAACAACTAGCAACAGGTTCAACATTGAATACTCAAGCTCTCAAAATTCTATATCAAAACTCCCTCACCCATCGAGAGTTACTCGCAGCAGCAATTAATGGCTAGTATTTGGCTATCTTTCCCTCGATCGCGATCGCCAAGGCACTAAACTCGATCGATATGAAGTTGCTAAACTGTCGCCATTCTCATTTCAAGACTTCAACACTATGTCAGAGGATCGATATCTCACCAATTGTTGACGGCAGAATGCGGATTCCGACAGTTTTATTTTTAAAAACTAGTCTGAAAAATTACTGCGCTAGACTAAAAGACGACTTCCATCTCCCCAAGTACCCCTGTCCCCCCATCCCCTATGTCCTCAGCAGAACGCCATCTCAACCAATCTTCGTCCAAAACACAACAGGCGATCGAAACAATCTATACTACAGTTGAGTCCCAGCCAGATCAAACCGATTGGATGACGGTGGTAAGTAATCTCAGGCAGATCAATCGTCAACTGGTAGAACAGATTGCCCGACTAGAGCATAGCCTAGCCTCCTCCCAAGAAGCACTAGCAACCCACAAAGAAGAAAAACAAGCTCATGAAATCACGATCTTGCAACAACAAGATGAACTAAAAATTACCCATGAGCGAGTTGGGGCACTATTTCAACAACTAGAAACATCCCATCAAATCGGGCAACGTCAACAAATCCTCGTCGAAACCCTCTCCCAACAACTAGAAATCTCTCACGCCGTCGTTTCTCAGCTAGAAACAGAAAATCACGAAATTTCGGATCAGTCTCAACAACAAGCCGAAAAATTAGCCAAAACCGAAGAAATCGCCCTAGAACTTCACCGTCGCCTGCAAGAGCAACAAGCAGCCATCGAAACTCCAACTCCAAAGTCCCTTCATGACACCACCGCCACTGGGGTTTCAGCAACCATGCTTAATCCTAGCCGCAATGCCGAAATTGCTGAAATAGTAGCCCAAACCAACCCAGATCCAATTCCCGATCCATTTGAGTCAACTGTAGAGCAAAATACCGTTCAACCTGCGATGGTTGCTCCCCAGATCGTTGATGAAGAATTAGTCCCGATTTGGACTCCCACAGCCCCCACAACTCGGCAGGAACCGATAATTGAAACTGCCGATCGAGTCGCTACCCCACGGAACACAACTGTATCTCTACCCAGATCTACGTCTCAATTAAGCTGGCGCGAACAGACTCCCAATCCCAAAATTTCCACCAATTATAAGCCTTCAGAGCCGATCGTCAGTCCAAAACCCTCTGCTACCCCAGCTCCCCCACCCCCCGCAGAGATTGTCAATAAGGAAAGTAACGGAGACGAAACCGATGGTACAACAGCGAAACCGCCCCTCAATTGGCCCGCGCCGACAGTTACAAAATCTAACTCTGTAGCTAGTAAGTCGATCGTCGATGTGCCTAAGTTTCCACGAAAATAGCCCTTGTCACTACATACCCCCGACTTCTGAAAGAAGTCGGGGGTATTGTAATAATAGTCTAATGGAATTGGTTATACCAACTCGGCAGTGGCTAGAGTTGGGATGACAACTGCTACTGGAGCCGCTACTGGAGCCGCAATTACTTCTGGTACAGCTACTACTGGAGCAACTAAGGCAACTGGAGCCGCAATTACTTCTGGTACTGGAGTAACTACTGCAACTGGAGCCGTAATTACTTCTGGTACTGGAGCAACTACTGCAACTGGAGCTGCAATTACTTCTGGTACTGGAGCAACTACTGCAATTGGAGCCGCAATTACTTCTGGTATTGGAGCAACTACTGCAACTGGAGCTGCAATTACTTCTGGTGCTGCTATTACTTCTAGTGCTGGCACTGGAGCAACTACTGCAACTGGAGCTGCAATTACTTCTGGTGCTGCTACTACTTCTAGTGCTGGTACTGAAGCAACTACCGCAACTGGAGCCGCAATTACTTCTGGTACTGCTACTGGAGCAACTACCGCAACTGGAGCGGCGATTACTTCTGGTGCTCTGCTGGTAACTACCGACTCGACAGCTTCTAGTCTAGGAGTAACGGCATCAGGGATCTTGCTCCCCTCTTGGGTCATAATTAGGTTGCGGATTAATCTGATCGCGCCCCAATTCACGGCAAAGGCTTGTGTCAATGGAATTTGAGTAACTCCGTTGAGGAATTTAATCGACACAACGATGTTATCGGTAATCTGAATTTCTTTGGTTACTGCTTTTGAACTTTCTAACCGCTGTTTTAACTCGGTCATTTCCCCCTCTAATCTATCTGTGTATTGTTTTGACAGAGCGACTAGATCTGCCATTTTCAATAGATTAGATCTTTGAATGTCATCATTAATATATTTGGGTGACTCTTGGTTCATAGTTACTTTATGCGTTCATTCAGGATAGATCCCCAATCCCTGGGGAGGGCACTTGTATTAAAGCATAAACTAAAGCCAGATTCAACGCTAGTTTTTCCTTTTTTTACGGTGATGAGGCAATTTTAAAAAAAGATTAATCTGTTCTTAATCTGATTTTAGGCTGGCTGACAATCTCGATCGAAACTTTATTGGATTGAAAGCTGAGTTTTGGGGATTTAATTAATTAAAATGGTAGTCGATCGTACAAAAATCAGCCGATCGAACTTCAGATAGAATTAACCTATTCTTAACCTAAAATAGTCTTGAACTCGATCGAGGTGGGTTCAGTGACACCAAACCTCTGTCAATAGGGCATTTCAACTTTTACCGGAAGGCGGGCGGAAAGCCCCCCGCTTCAGCGGTGGGGAGTATCAACTGCCCATGCCGATCTGAAATATCAGCGTTTTAGCTTAACCGCAAAGGCGCAGCGATTCTCGCACGCCCTGGTGCCCCGACTTGACATACTCCCCATAGCTTCACTCTCTCACCGCAAGCGGCTCGATTCATTAAGCAAGGGGATTCTTATTCCTGGCTCATCGAAGTCTGCTTACTGAATCAAATCGCTTTCCAACAGCAGGGGCAGTCTTCTCCCCAGGCTTTTCCCGATTACTCGGAGGATTCTTCTTGCCCAGAAGTACCTTTGTTGTTCCACTCAACACCCAAAATATTCAAGCCTTTGTACAAGATATTCAACGCAGCATTTGTATCTCTGCATATCTCAATCTTGCAGTTAGGGCATGAATGAGTTCTGGTGCTGAGGGACTTTTTGACCCGATGACCACAATTAGAGCAATCTTGAGATGTGTAGGCAGGATTTACCGCTACAACTGCTTTGTCCCAAATTTTGCCGTAGTAGTCTAGCCACTGAGTGTATTGATACCAGCCAGCATCAGAAATAGACTTAGCCAAGTTGTGATTCTTGACCATGTTCGCAATCTTCAAATCTTCATAGACGACAACATCGTTAGATGCTACTACGCACCGAGCCTGTTTTATAGCCCAGTCTTTACGTTGTCTAGTTACTTTAAGATGGATTTT